>JAYVXJ010000337.1:0-6477 GCA_043785285.1 Chitinophagaceae bacterium | reverse complement strand
GTTTCATTGTCCATACGAAAATAAAGAAGGGAACGATTGCGTTCCCTTCCTGTTGTTTCACTTTACCGGTGGCAAATTTAATGGATTTAAACCATTCTATCCAAATAAGCGTTTAAAATTGAGTAGTCTTTTTAACAGCCTTTTTAAGAGTTCTGCCTTAATTTTGATACTGTATGAGCGTCATTTTCATTGCCATCCTTTTATACCTCCTGTATCACCTTGTTACAGGGTTCCTGATTCCTGTATTCCGGACCACCCGCCACGTTCGTGAAAAGTTCCATCAGATGAAGGGACAGCACATGAATAACCAGCCCGGTTCCGGTGCTTCCGGGCATACCGAAAGAGCCGGGGAACCTTCGCAAAATTCTGCTCAGCCTAAGTCCCGGGCAAACAGCCGTCCCAATACCTCTAAAGTAGGAGAATACATTGATTTTGAGGACGTTAAGAAATAAGAGCCCTGAATTCCAGGCGGGTTGCTCACTTTAAAATCAGTTTTTTTAAAGGGTAGGATACTTCCACTAATGGGCTTTAAAAGACAAGGTCAATTTTGTTGCTTAAATAATGGATATTAAAAGATCAATCCAGACTTTTACAATTGATTCTGAGATAGCTTCTGTTTACCAGCGAATATCATTTATAGTCATTCCCTGAGGCAGATAAAGACCTTTCAGGCCGGTTTTGATGGCCCCTTCCACATTCATAAATGCATCATCCAGAAAAAGGGTCTCGGAAGGATCGAGCCGGTTTTCCTGAATGATGATTTCAAATCCGGTGTTATCCGGTTTGCGATGGCCGAGTAAATGAGAATAATAAGCTTTTTCAAAATGGTCATTCAGTTCACTGCCTGGAAAAGCCTCCCGGTAAATTTCCATGAACCGCTGATGGTGGATGGCGTTGGTATTGCTGTAAAGAAAAATCCGGTATTTTTTTTTAATCTGGTCGAGTAAGGAGATCCGCTCGGGCGGGAAACGCAGTAATAAGGCATTCCAGGCTTCCAGTATATCATCATCCGTTATGTTTTCCAGCCTGATCTCTTCTTTTATTTTCTGAATAAAAGCTTCATCGCTGATCTTCCCCGCTTCATGGTCTTTGAAGAAGGATGCAGCAAAGCCATGACCGAAATAGTCATTGATATTTTTCACCCCCATCTTCGCGAAAGCATTTGTGGTTTGCTTTACATCGATGTCCATGATGACGCCGCCGAGATCGAAGATGATATTTTTGATATGTTCCATTTATTGTTGAGGGTTGACAGTTGACGGACTTTAAGAGTGAATTCGCACCTGATATCCGTCATCCGTCAACTGATTTAGGGTTTTCCATTTAACATTTTTTCCACTACGTCCCTCGAATTCCCCCCCACAAACACCTTAACATCCCCGGGCTCGTAAACCCAGTGCAGGTCACTGTTTACGAACTTCAGGTCGTTGCTGGTCAGGGTGAATTCAAGTTCCTTGCTTTCTCCTTTTTTCAGAAATATTTTCTGGAATTTTTTCAACTCCTTTACCGGTTGGGTAACACTGGCTACCAGGTCGCGGATGTAGAGTTGCACGGTTTCTTCGCCATCGTATTTTCCGGTATTGCTGACCGTTAGTTTTACTTTTACCGGATTATGTGGAGAAATCTGTGCATGATCAAGGGATAGTCCGCTGTAGGAGAATTTGGTATAACTCAATCCGTATCCAAAGGGATAGAGGGGTTCGTTGGGTAGATCCAGATAGTCGGATTTGAATTTGGGGTTATCCTTTCCGTCCCAGGGGCGTCCGGTATTTTTTGCATTGTAATAGACCGGAATCTGTCCGACACTGACGGGAAAGGACATGGATAATTTTCCGGAAGGATTATAATCTCCGAATAATACATCGGCAATGGCGTTACCTGCCTCCGTGCCGCCGAACCAGGCATCGAGGATGGCATTCACGTGCTGGTCTTCCCATCCAAGGGTAATGGGTCTCCCGTTAAAAAGGACCAGCACCACGGGTTTGCCGGTTTTAACCAGGGCTTTTAACAGATTCTCCTGACTTTCAGGAATGGAAATGTCTGCGCGACTGGCCGATTCCCCACTCATATCGGCAGCTTCTCCAAGCACAGCCACAATTACATCGGATTTTTCTGCCGCCGCTACGGCTTCATTCAACATGGATTCCGGGGTGCGGGTTTCCGGTTCAATTTCGGGACCGAATACATTTGTGTTTTTAACCAATACCGGATCATCAGAAATATTGGCTCCTTTGGCATATACGATATTCACCGCGTCGCCCATCACATTTTTTATTCCTTCCATTACGGAAACAGATTTTTCAGGATCGCCGGCTACACTCCAGGTACCCAGCATGTTCCGGTGATTGCTGGCAAGGGGCCCGATCAATGCAATGGTTCCTGATTTCTTCAACGGAAGAAGCTGATCTTTGTTCTTCAATAATACAAAGGAATGTGCTGTGATTTTGCGGGCAGCTTTCCGGTGTTCACCGGAAAAAATTTCTTTCGCTGCGCGTTCCGGGTTCATCCGGCGATAGGGATCGGAAAATAAACCCAGTTTGTATTTTGCTTCCAACACCCGGCGACAGGCCTGGTCAACCTGCATCTGGGTTACCTTACCTTCTTTAAGGGATTGTTTTAAGGTAGTGAGATATCCTTCACCCACCATGTCCATATCAAGACCAGCATTCAATGCCAGCGCAGCAACGGTTTTCAGATCGCCCATTCCATGTGCCGTCATTTCATTCAGTGATGTGTAATCGGAAACAACCATGCCTTTAAATTTCCATTGATTGTGCAACAGTTCCGTCAGCAACCATTTATTTCCAGTTGCAGGAATTCCGTCTATTTCATTGAAAGAACTCATCACACTTCCCACGCCGGCATCCACTGCAGCTTTATAAGGCGGAAGATAATATTGATACATTTTAATGCGGCCCATGTCCACCGTATTGTATTCGCGACCGGCATCGGCAGCGCCGTATAATGCAAAGTGTTTTACGCAGGCCATCACCGCGTCGGTTTTCGTCAGGTCATTGCCCTGGTATCCGCGTACCATGGCAGCAGCAATGGCGGAACCCAGATAAGGGTCTTCACCGGATCCTTCAGAAACCCTTCCCCAGCGCGGGTCCCGGGCGATATCCACCATGGGCGAGAAGGTCCAGTCCAGTCCATCGGCACTGGCCTCTGTTGCCGCAATTCGGGCACTTTCCTTTATCAGTACCGTATCCCAGGAGCATGACAGGCCCAGCGGGATAGGGAAAACGGTTTTATGTCCGTGAATCACATCCAGTCCGAACAGCAGCGGAATATGCAGCCGCGAATTTTTAACGGCGATCTCCTGTGCCTGACGCACTTTCTCCGGTCCGGTGATGCCGAATAATCCGCCCACATTTCCCTGCCGGATTTTCTCATCCACATCTTTACTCACTACAGATCCGGTGACTGCTCCTCCGGGAGTTACGAGGTTAAGCTGCCCGATTTTTTCATCCACGGTCATTTTACTCATCAGGTTACTGATGAAGGAATTCATTTTGGCATCCTGTGCCTGCAGGCTGGTTATCGCAATCAGGATGAACCAGGGGGTTAAAAATTTTCTCATAAATGGCCGTTGTTATTTGGATAAATAAGGTGCAATTTCTTTTTGCCAGATGTCGTATCCATTGGGTTTCATGTGCAGCATATCAGGTTCGTAAAGTTCACTTTTTGCTGACCCGTCTGCATTCAGCATTTTAGTATAGATATCTACATAGCCCGCATTGGTCTGTATGGAAAGATAAGTTTTGATGAGCAGATTGGCTTCTTCCATTTTGGCCCATAAGTGCTTCCGGCTGGGGCTTGGTTTTATTGAAACGAAAAGGATATTCTCTCCCGGCATCTTGGAGCGGATGAGTTCAAACAAGGTCTTGAACCGTTCAAAAACCGTTTTACCGGTAACGGTATCGGAACCTGCCAGGTCATTATCTCCGCAATAGATCACTATTTGTTTTGGATGATAGGGAATGATGATTTCATCAGCATACCGGATGACGTCGGGAAGAGAAGAACCGCCGAATCCGCGGTTGATGATAATATATCCCGGGAAATAATTGCTCACATCCTGCCATTTCCGGAAAGAAGAACTGCCTACGAAAAGAATGGCATGAGCAGGCGGAAACTGAATACTGTCCTGTTTTTTAAATTCCCGGATCTCCTCAGCAAAGGGCTGCGCCATGCTGCTGGTAAAAGCCATCGTAGTCAATATCAGCAAAAAGGGTCTACGCATTTTCATGATCATGATTTTAAAAATTATTTGACTTCGACAGGCTTTGTTCTTGCAGAAATTCCGTTCTCATTGAAGGCTTCAATGGAAAAATAATAAACCCTGCCTTTATCCATGGGTTTAAAATAATATTGATTGTCATTATAGACCATGACACTGTTGTATAATTTATCCGGCGCAATGCCCCAGTAAATAGTATAACCGGTTGCAGCCGTCACGGTAAACCATTTGATGAGTGCATTGCGGGAATCGTTTTCACTGCGAAGCACGATAAAATTGGAGACCGTATCCGGTTTTTCCCCTTCGTCATTTCCGAAAACGCGCAACCCGCTGATGGCAAATTTACCGGTTGGCATGTGTATATTTTCCAGTTTTAAGAATCGCGTTTTAACGGGTTTGGATAATTCCACATATTCATGCGGAATATCCGTATGGTTGCGGCTTTTGTCGACCAGAATTTTCCAGGTTTTACCATCCGGAGATTCCCAGAGTTTATACTGGCAGTAGATGCCGCTTATTTTTCCGAGGAATGAGCTGTCTACATCCTGGTCGGCATAATTGATCTGAACGGCGCGAACGGTACTGAGCGTTCCCAGGTCGGTTTGAATCCATTCATGCGGATTACCGGTTGCTGCACTCCAGTAAGTGCGGATATCTTCATCCACGGCGTTATTGGCTGCCCATCCGCCAAGTGTAGATGAAACCTGAACGGGTTTATTATAATTGAGGAGCATCCAACCGGTAAAACTTCTATTGAGATGATCTTTATGCTGTGAAGGAAGGTACAAAGGATAATCACCAAAGGCGGTATTGGAATATAAAATATCGTCCTGATCAAAACCTGCCGGCCAGATGCCGATCCTCCGCTCGAAATTATTTTTCATATTCACAACCATCGTGGATACATGCCACCAGTCGCCGGCTCGGTCCTGGTAAGTAGCTCCATGTCCGGCCCCGCGGGCAAAGCCGCCGGGTTTATAAGAAAAGGGATTGTGTGCCTGATAAGTAAAAGGACCCAGCGGATGATTGCTCACATATACGCCATCACCATAACCCCGGATCTCGGTGCCGGGTGCCCCATACTGCAGGTAGTACTTACCGTTATGTTTATTCATCCAGGCCCCTTCAATAAAGGGATTGAGAAAATTATTGTCGTTGTACTCACCAAACCTTTCCCATCCGTGAATATCATCGTGCAGTTTGATCAGTTCTTTGTGTTCACCGATTGGCTGCAGGGTTTTCCGGCCTATTTCCCAACCATATAAAGGGTAGAAATTACTGGAACCGTGGTATACATAAATCCTGCCATCATCATCGAGGAATAATCCGGGATCCCAGGCTCCGGCCTGAAAGGAATCCACGGCTTCCTTCCACTCATTCTGTTTGGGATTGGTACTCATCCAGAGCGGAAAATTTTTGGCATAGGTAGAGCCGATGACCAGCAGGGTATCTCCAAGCACCAGGGTTGCGGGCGCACAGAGATCATCATACACATGGTGCCAGGGTTTCAGAAAAGAACGTTTAACGAAATGCCAGTTCAGCATATCATGACTCCACCAGTATCCCCACTGATTGGTGGAAAAAAGATAATAATCGCCCTTGTATAAGGTAATGGTCGGATCCGCAGTAGCGCGGTGACGGCCGGCTTCCGAGAAATTGGGTATGGGAGTATATCCGTAATCAATGTTGATGGGATTGCAATAGGTTTTTTGCGTTTGTTGCTGGGCATTCGTTTTTATCGAAAGAGCCAATAACAGGGAAGCAAACCAAAAGCATGGCTTTAAAAACGGACGAAAGGAATTCATCATTATCTATAATGAGATTTTAAAAAAGGATACATGTACTAAAAACTTTTCGGATGTGCTTTGGATTCATTACGGCAGGTACCGGAAACCAGCCAATGCGAATAAAAGTATCTGGTCACGAATTGTTTGTTTTAAATTTTATTTGTTTTCGGCATTCCTAAAATAGGGACTCTCAAAGCCAAGTTTCTGAAGACCATTCTGCACTTCGGGACAACTCATAAACAGTTTCCATAATAAACCGCTGCGGTAATTTTCAATCATGCATACGATCGGGCCTTCATCAATGGCCAGATCACTTGAGGCATACCAGTTTTTGGTTTCATTAAATGCATCAGTGAATCCGTATTTACCCCAGATCTTATCGCCGAGGTCATAATAAAAATGTTTCAACGCCTTCATGGAATATTCCGGTGTGTAAGGAAAGGAAGAAAG
>JAYVXJ010000336.1:0-6480 GCA_043785285.1 Chitinophagaceae bacterium | reverse complement strand
TCCCAGATGGCGCTCTCACTGGCCTTCCACATTATTTTTTCCTGTATCGGCATGGTTATGCCTTTCTTTATGGCCGTCGCCCATTTTTTATTATCTGAAGTCCGGAAAAGTTGTTTATCGGAATGTAACGAAGGCGTGGAGCAAAGGCGTAGCTATTTTTTTTGCTACTGGTGCCGTTTCCGGAACTGTGCTTTCTTTTGAGCTGGGATTGCTCTGGCCTACATTCATGAAGCATGCGGGCCCGATCTTCGGGCTTCCTTTCTCCCTCGAAGGAACTGCTTTTTTTATCGAAGCCATTGCCTTGGGGTTTTTTCTTTATGGGTGGGATCGTTTTAATAAATGGTTTCATTGGTTCACCGGATTGGTTGTGGGCATCAGCGGACTGGTATCCGGCATACTTGTGGTTGCTGCTAATGCGTGGATGAATAGTCCGGCCTGGTTCTCTGAGGCCCTGCACATGTGTATTGCTGCGTTTGCGGCTACCGGGTTTGCTGTTGCCGGCGTACACGCTTACATGATCGTACGAAAGAAAAATATTAAATTTCATACAAACGCATTCCGTATCGCTGCCGTTTTTGCCTGCGCCGCCGCCATTATTCAACCACTTAGTGGAGATCATTCTGCCAAAGATTTAGCGAAACGCCAACCCGCAAAGCTCGCTGCCATGGAAGCGGTGTTTCATACACAAACAAATTCACCTCTACTCATTGGAGGAATCCCCGATGAAAAAAATAAAACCGTGAAGTACGGTTTCGAAATTCCCGGAATGCTCAGCTTTATGATCTCCGGCAATACAAATACAGAAGTAAAGGGGCTCGACAATATTCCCGAAAAAGATCATCCGCCGGTGTTGATCACTCACCTTGCATTTCAGTTGATGGTAGCCCTGGGCATGCTGATGTTTGCCATCAGCGTACTGTATCTCTTTGGGTTGTGAAAAAAACACAACTGGCAGGGAAAACCATGGTTATTAAAATTGTTTGTCCTGGCAACGCCCATCGGTTTTATTGCCGTGGAAGCCGGCTGGGTTGTGGCGCCGATTTTGGTGCCGGCATTATCGAACTCTTTACGCCTGATAAGAATAAAGATAAAACCAGCAATACGCTTTACCGGGCTATCGGACCAATATGGGAGGCGAATCATATGTGGCTTATCATCGTGATCGTGATTTTGTTTACGGGCTTTCCGGAGATCTATGCCACAGTCTCCACGTATTTACACATTCCACTTGCCATTATGCTTCTGGGAATCATTGCACGGGGAACCGCGTTCGCTTTCCGTCATTATGATGCTGTGCATGATGATATGCAGAAGGTTTACAATAAAATCTTCCGGATTTCCAGTTTTATTACCCCGCTTTTTCTGGGTATTATTGCCGGAAGTGCAGTAGCGGGAAGAATTGATCCCTACGCCACGGATTTTGTAGATGCGTTTATTTTTTCCTGGCTGAATTTTTTCTCTGTTTCCGTAGGATTATTTACGGTTACCATCTGCGGATATCTTGCCGCCATATTCATCATCGGCGAAGCGCGGAGGCGGGGAGAAAACGATACATCATTAAAGCCAGATCCATGAATATTGCTGCTGTATTTGCAGGCTCCCTGGTTTTCTTTGCCACTACCATGGATAATATTCCACTTGCTGAAAGGCTTTTTGGAAATCCAATTGGCATAAGCGCCTGGTTAAGACCGGGCGTATTGGTATTTATTACTGTAAGGTGGGGTCATACACGGGAAAATTAAATTTTTCCGAAGTTTCGCGTGTAAAGTGTTCTGACATAACCTGCAGAAAGGGTGATCTTGAAATAATGATCAGCAGGTATGTTCATGTTGTTCGCAGGGGGTTTTAAAACACATCCATCACTTTCTTCTTCTTCCTGTTTTTATGATAGATCTTTTTGGCCTTTTCGATCATAAGTATGTATTCTTTTTGAGATACATCATTCGGATCATAGCTTTCTGTAGCCATTTTAACCAGGTCTTCCCAGGAAGTCTTTTCTGTGAAACGGGATTTTTTTAACAGGCCTCCGAACAAAGCTACCGATGTGGCAAACCGGTATGGTCTGGGTAGTGCACTGAAATTGCCGAACCGGTAAGGCACCTTATATTCTTCCAGACGCATAGTATCTTGTGAAGGTAATTCATAATGAAGCGATACTTTTGCAAAAGAGGATGCATTAGAATCAGCGCCTGATCCAGGTGGAACCGGTTCTATCTCCACCAGCGCCATCAACGTATGCCCCGATCCGATTTCACCTCCCTGGATGATATTGCTTGTATCTGACATTGCATTCAGCTTATTATCGAATCCGATCAGCCGGTAACTTTTAACAACTGATGGATCAAAGCGAATATTAACATAAGCATCTTTTGCAACGGCATAAATAGTCTGCGCAAATTCTTCCATCAATACTTTCTCCGCTTCTTTCTCATTATCCAGATAAGCAAAATTTCCCTTCCCCCGGTTGGCGAGCACTTCCAGTTTCGAATCTTTATAATTTCCCATGCCCACCCCGAGACAGGTCAGGTAAATATCGGAGGACCGGTAACCGCTGATCAGCTGATTCAATTCTTCTTCAGATTGCTCACCTACATTAAAATCTCCGTCCGTGGCCAGGATCACCCGATTAGTGCCGCCTTGGATAAACTGGCTTTTAGCCAAACGGTATGCTGCGCGAATACCACTTTCCCCCGGCGTAGCACCTCCGGGCTCAAGCTGCGCAATGGATTCCAGAATTTTTTTCTTTTCTCCTCCGGAGGTTGGCGTCAGCCAGACTCCATTTACTCCACCATATACCACAATGGAAACGGTGTCTTTGTCGCGGAGGTTATTTACCATCAGACTGAAAGCAGATTTCAACAGGGGTAAGCGGTTCGGAAGATCCATGGATCCCGATACATCAATCAGGAAAACCAGGTTGGCAGATGGTATGTTGTCCATATTTGCTTTTTTCGCACATACCTGAAGGAAAAGCAATTGATTATTTACGTTCCAGGGACAGGACGATACAGCTGATCGAAATGAAAATGTACTGTCTCCTGACGGTGCAGAGTAATCGTAATTAAAATAATTCAGCATCTCCTCGATACGTATGGCATCCGGCGGAACGGAATTATCCATGTTTAAGAATCTGCGGATATTACTATAAGATGCTTTATTGATGTTGATCGCGAATCCGGTTTCCGGATATTTTTTTGCCGGTAGAAATTCGTTCTCCACGAGGGAACTATAGGTTTCCGCATCTACTGTCCACCGGTTTAATTCTTCAGGAGAAAGGTTTTTAGTGAGGGATAATAACCGGTTCAGGGGTTTAGGTGCAGCTGCAAACCGGGCCTTCATCACGATTGTCTGAAATTTAGTGGCGTTGACCGGCATGGAATTGGGATAATATCCATCGGCAGAAACCGTAAGGCTATCCATCACGGAGGGCAGTGTTATCCCAAATCCGCCCAGGTTCCCGGAATAATAGAGGTATCCGCTGGAATGCAGCATGATCTTTACATTGCTGACCGGATTATTGGATTCGTCTTTGATCTCTCCACGCAAATAATATTGAGCCTTGCCATACAGGCAGATAAGCAGTGTGTACAATATGAGCGGCAGGGTCTTCAATCGGAATGGTTTGGATAACAGGGTAAAGGGTATGCTAACAAACGATATTTATTCCAAAAGCTGATAGATGGCAGCCGTATTTCTGCCCAAACCGTTATAGTCCAACCCGTACCCCACCACAAATTTATCGGGGATCTCAAAACCGGTATAATCCACTTTCATGGGATAGCGCGTTGCCTCGGGCTTATGCAGAAGAGCAACAATTTTCAGGGATGCCGGTTGCTGGTGTTGTAATTGGGGAAGAAACTCATTCAGGGTTTTACCGGTATCTACAATGTCCTCAATGATCACCACATGACGCCTGAATATTTCCGTATCGAGTCCGATAGAAGCAATCACCTGTCCGGATGATTTCATCCCTTTGTAAGAAGCCAGTTTGATAAAAGAGATTTCCGCATCAATAGTAAGTTCCTTAAAAAGATCCGCGGCAAATATGAAAGAACCGTTGAGGATAGCAATAAAAACGGGATTCTTGTCTTTATAATCTCTGTTTAACTCTCCTGCCAGCTCTGCTACCCTCTTCCGGATAGCTTCTTCCGTGATATAGGGTTTGAAGTTTTTATCGTGTATGCGAATGTTGGACATGAATTGGTTTTAGGAAGAAGGCAGTCCTGGTTTTTTATATCCCAGATTTCTAAGTGCCGGCCTGGATGCTGAAATGGATTGCAAATAAATTTTTTCACCGGGCGCGGGTTCTTCACCCGGATTCATCCGGTTCAGCTCCAGGACACTTTCGTAACGAACGCCCTCTGACTGACAAATGGTATACAGGCTTTCTCCAGGTTGAACGATATGAACCGAACTCATGCCGGTTTTCCGTTTTCTTTGTAAAAAGATCAGCTGATCATTTGCCAAAACATCTTCCTGGCTCATATCATTGAATTCCAGCAAGCGCGCCAGAGGAACATCATATTGATTAGAAAGGGATAGCATGGATAGCCCGGCTTTCGCAAAAATCACCCGGGCTGAGTTGATGGAAAAGGGTCCTTCCGGATAGGCCGTATTCAGCACTGCCTGAATTTGACCAGTGCTGTCCGTAAATCCGTCCAGGGTTTTCCGTGGAACTTCACCGGAATTAGCGGCCACCGATTCTTCCGCAGGAAGTTTGCCCATGGCAATAAGGGTATATTGTTCGAGATCGTAATCCTTAATGAGCTTAATCAAGATCTGAGGATAGCGGCTATTAGTGGCATAACCAGCTTTTTTTAACCCATACGCCCAGGATTCAAAGTCTTCCGGATTTAGTTTGAAAAGGAAAGCATACCGCGGACTTTTAGCCAGGAAATCAGAATGATCCCGGTAGGAATCCTCAGCTGTGGCGTAACTGCGAAAGCATTCCGCGCGGGCATCGTCATCATGGTAAACCGTCTGACCCGTCCAGGTGCTTTTACATTTTATTCCGAAATGATTATTGGAACTGAGCACTAAATCACTGGTGCCGGCCTGTGTTTCATGAATGCCCTGGGAAAGAATAATGGAAGCAGGAATGCCGGAGCGCTGCATTTCCGAGATGGCCATTCCTTTATAGCTGTTAATGTAATGGAGGATCTGATCGTCGTTTTGCGCAAGGAGCAAACCCGAAGCCATCATCATAACCAGGAATATCAACCCTTTTAACTTCATCAGCAGTCTTTATTTTTTCCGGATCAGCAGCAGGCCATCCCTTACCGTAAGCATCACTTTATCCACCCGTACATCCTGAAGAACCAGTTCATTAAAAGCCTGTATGGCTTCAGCATTTTTCCCTTTCAGCTTCTTTTCCAGCACCTGGCCATGGAATAACACATTATCAGCAAGGATCAAACAGCCTGCTTTGAGTTTCGGAAAGAGCAGGCGGTAATAATCCATATAACCGGGCTTATCTGCATCAATAAAAATCAGGTCCCAGGGCTTATCCAGGTTTGCGAGTATCTCTAACGCATTTCCGGTGTGCAAAATTATTTTATTGACTGTTTTAGATTTCTTAAAGTTTTCGCGGGCAACGGCGGCTGTTTCTTCCCGGAGCTCCAGGGTATGTAATTCTCCTCCGGGTATCAGGCCTTTAGCGAGACATAACGTGCTGTAACCCACGAAAGTACCGATCTCCAGAATATAGGCCGGCTGGATGATCAGACTAATCATTTCCAGCAGCTTACCCTGAAGTGCCCCACTCAGCATATGCCCCTCGGGATGGGCCAGGGTCTCCTGTTCTATCTGATTCAGCAGAGGATCTTCCTGTGGGGAAAAATGTTCAGCATACGCCTGAGCTTGTGGATTGATGAGTTCCATTAGGCAAAGGTAATAAATTGGTTGACGGTTGACCGTTGACGGACATCACTAAAAGTTTGCCAGCCGAAACGGAAGGGTACTTAGCAATAAACACTGATTGATTTAAACCGGAAATTTACACCTAAAGTCCGTCAACGGTCAACCGTCAACTTTTCCCAGTCGTTCACTATAAGACACCAAAAACAGTCCCACAAAAGTAATCACCCCGTTAATGACCAACAGTTCAAGCCCAATATGAAATCTTCCGCCAAACAGGACTTCCTGATAAGTATCCAGCAGAAAGCAGAGGATGGGTGACAGAATACAAATGACAGGAACCCAGCGGCCTTGCAGTTTTCTTTTGGTCAGTATGGAGAAGGAGAACAGACCAAGCAGGGGGCCGTAAGTATATGCAGCTACTTTCAGGATAATGCCGATCATGCTGTCGCTCGAGATCCATTTATACACGATTACAAAAAGAAGAAAAACAAAAATAAACCCGAGGTGAACACGTTGGCGGATTTTCTTCCTGCGTTCTTCGTTGAGCGTTTGACTGCGGTTGATGCCCAGAATGTCTATGCAAAATGATGCAGTGAGTGCAGTGATCGCACCATCCGAGCT
>JAYVXJ010000335.1:0-1916 GCA_043785285.1 Chitinophagaceae bacterium | reverse complement strand
CGACTGCGTTCAAACAATACTTTTCGGGTTTGCCCGGCATGTTGTGCCGTGAAGTATTGCAGTTTTTGAAAAGAAAGGTTGCGTAATATTTTATTTCTTTCGTTGCGTACAGGAACAGGCACTATTGCCTTGATATCCAGTGCCTGGGTATTGTCTCTTTCCGAATAGGTAAATACGTGCAGATAAGAAATATCGATCGAATGAAGAAAATCAAAAGTTTCTTTGAAATCTTCTTCCGTTTCTCCAGGAAATCCTACTATCACATCAGCGCCGATTGACGCATGGGGCATCAGGGTTTTTATGCGTGCCACACGGTCGGCATAAAGCGCACGCTGGTATCTTCTGCGCATCATGCTGAGGATTTTATTGCTGCCGCTTTGCAGCGGAATATGAAAATGGGGCATGAACCGGTCGCTGTTCGCTACCAGTTCAATAATATCGTTTGTGAGCAGGTTGGGTTCGATGGATGATATACGGAAACGCGGCATTTCGGTTATCTTAGCTAACGCCTGTGTGAGTTCGAAAAAATTTTCTGATTTTCTTTTAATCGCTTTTTGAACCACTGTTGCCTCTGAAACGGATTCTTTTGAAGGGGCATTGTTCAATGTAGAACTTTTTAATTTCCTTGTACTGAAAGGAGCATTATCTGCAGTTGGTTCTTCCGGAATTTTTTCGGATGAAATGGAATTGCCCTTCGAAGCGGAAAATCCGAAATCCCCGAGATTCACTCCGGTTAACACAATTTCCTGAATTCCTTTAGCCGCCAGCGCACGCACATTCTCCAGAACATGGGTAATCGTATCACTACGACTCTTTCCCCGGGCCATCGGAATAGTGCAGAAAGAACAGGTATAATCGCAGCCATCCTGCACTTTCAGGAATGCCCTGGTACGATCAGTATACGATAATCCGTCGTGGAACTGGTGTACTTCTTCAATATCACAACTGCATATTTTAGAGGGATCGCCTTTTACCAGTTGGCTGATATGTTCAACCAGATTAAATTTTTCAGCAGCTCCCAACACCAGGTCCACACCGGGAATAGCGGCTATCTCCTGAGGTTTGAGCTGGGCATAACAGCCTGTAATCACAACAAAACTATCCGGCGATTTCCGTTGTATCTGCCGCACCAGGTAGCGGCATTCTTTATCCGCGTTTTCTGTAACAGAACAGGTATTGATCACATACACATCGGCAGTGGAATCGAATGCAGTTTTTTCAAATCCCGCCTGTTGCATCAGGCGCGAAAGGGAAGCCGTTTCTGAAAAATTCAGCTTGCAACCCAGGGTATGAAAAGCGACGGTTCTTGCCTCAGTCATAAGGGCGCAAAGATACAGCGATACAGAGAAAAAATTGTGCTGTATCTTTATAAACCATGCGTTTGACCAGCCCTTTTTTTTACCCTGTTTTTCTTGTTTTATCGCTAATCGCCTGTAATCAGCCAGCTGTTGCACCAAAGTCGGTGCAACCCGGGAAAAGGGTTGAATCTGTACGTGAGCCGTTCGACCGTCATGGTCGTCTGATTTTCACCCGGCATGCCCGCTGCCGTATGGATTGCCGGCACATTACGAAGCCCGAAATCAGGGAGGTGCTGGATTCAGGAACCATCAATTATGCCAAGAGCGAACCGGACGCAAAGCCCGACCCGAAATATGCAGTGGAAGCGTATACAGAGGAACATCAGCATCTCCGGATTATAGTTGCTCCTTCCGGAGAAAAACTCATCGTAATTACCTGCATGGAACTCGATGTGGAATGGCAGTGCCACTGTAATTAAAAGGATTTTGCCCCTTAATGATTATTTTTGTTTTCACAGAATGTGATTTAATGAAGGTATGGTCAAGCTTTATCCGGAAAGTCTACTGTATATACGCGCTCCTCTGGTTCGTCATTTTTACGCTGATTGCTTTTCCGTT
>JAYVXJ010000334.1:0-1917 GCA_043785285.1 Chitinophagaceae bacterium | reverse complement strand
TATATTGCACCCCCGTTGGATGGGGTTTGGATTACGGCACCCTATCTGCATAATGGATCAGTGCCCGATCTGGAAACATTGCTGAACAGTAAGGAAAGACCCAAATACTGGTCGCGCGATTTTGACAACCCTCAGTACAATTATGAAAATCCGGGATGGAAATATCAGGTGCATGCCGATCCGGAAAGGACTATCGTTTACAATACCACGCTTCCGGGTTATGGAAATTACGGACACACTTTTGCAGACAAGCTCAGCAACCGGGAAAGAAAAGCCATCATTGAATATTTGAAAACATTGTAAAGTCCACCGCAAAAAATAAGCCACCCGGAAAGATTCCAATTCATGTTATTACAGCAAACCAAGGGATATCAGGTGATTCTTGCATGGCTCGAATCCAGAGGACTGACGCCGTTTGCCTTCCAGGAAGAAACCTGGCAACATATTGCGCTGGGTCACTCCGGATTGGTGAACGCGCCTACGGGTTGCGGGAAAACATTTGCCGTTTTTCTGGGATCGGTGATTGACTTCATCAACGAAAATCCGGAAGATTATAAAACTAAATCCGGAAATCATTTGCGGCTGCTGTGGATAACGCCTTTGCGTGCATTGGCAAAAGATATTGGCAGGGCAATGTCCGAAGTGATTGTGGAGCTGGGGTTGAAATGGCAAATCGGTATTCGCAATGGCGATACAGAAATCAGTGAACGGGTAAAGCAGAAAAGACAAATGCCTGAGGTATTGATCATAACGCCCGAGAGTCTGCATTTGCTGCTTGCCCAAAAGCGTTACCCGGAATTTTTTAAAATGCTGAAGATCCTTGCGGTTGATGAATGGCACGAGTTGCTGGGATCCAAACGTGGCGTGCAGGTGGAACTGGCTGTTTCCCGAATCGTGCACATCATTGAAGCTTATCAGCAACCTTTTCCGGAATTCGGGGAACTGGTGGAAGGAAAAATTAACGCTTTTCCCTTTTCTGTATGGGGCATATCCGCAACTATCGGAAACCTGGATCAGGCGCAGGAAGTGTTGTTATCTCCACTGCTCTCTAAAATACAGTATCCACCGGTGATCGTAAAAGCATCTGTTGATAAACAGATAGAAATTGAATCCGTGATTCCGGATGAGATTGAAAAATATCCCTGGGCAGGACATCTGGGCATTAAGCTCGTGCATAAAATAATTCCCATCATTGAAAAAAGCCGTACCACGCTCATCTTCATCAATACCCGGGGAATGAGCGAGCGCTGGTATCAGGAAATTCTGAATGTAGCACCAGATCTGTCGGGAACTATTGCCTTGCATCATGGTTCGATAGACAGGGAACTGCGTTTGTGGGTGGAAGAGGCGTTGCACGATGGAAAGCTTAAAGCGGTTGTTTGCACAGCAAGCCTGGATCTGGGTGTGGATTTCCGACCGGTGGAAACCGTTATTCAGGTTGGTTCCCCAAAAGGGGTTGCCCGTTTTTTGCAGCGGGCTGGTCGCAGTGGTCACCAGCCTGGTGAAGTGAGTAAGATATATTTCTTACCCACCCATTCGCTTGAACTGGTGGAAGCTGCAGCCCTTAAATCGGCTATGAAACTGAATTTCATTGAAAGTCGTGAACCAATGAGGCGTTGTTTTGATGTGTTGATCCAGTATCTGGGAACGCTGGCCATTGGAGAAGGCTTTTATCCGGATCAAATTTTTAAAGAGATTTCTTCAACCTCTTGTTTTCAGGATATCACGCAGGAAGAATGGAATCAGATTCTGCACTTCATTACGGAGGGAGGTGAAGCCCTACAGCAGTACGACGAATTCAGGAAAGTGGACGTGATCGATGGTTTGTATAAGATTAATGGAAGGCGAATGGCTATGCGACATCGTTTGCATATCGGCACCATCGTCAGCGATGCCATGATGAAAGTAAAATTTATG
>JAYVXJ010000333.1:0-6514 GCA_043785285.1 Chitinophagaceae bacterium | reverse complement strand
AAAACGCGCTGCATGTCATTTATTATTTTGTTTTCAGGCATTCTCTTACTTATTCTTTTAATAACCTGGTTTAAGGTAAACGCTTTTTTATCTTTTCTGCTGGTTTCCCTTGGTATCGGATTTGCGAATGGAATGTCCGTTACCGCAGTTACGGATTCGGTCCAGAAAGGTATGGGCGATTTACTGGGATCCCTCCTGGTGATCCTGGTGGTGGGCGCCATGCTGGGAAAACTGATTGCTGATAACGGGGCTGCGCAGCGCATCGTGACTGCCCTCATGAATAAGTTTGGGAAGAAATACATTATGTGGGCACTGGTGATCACGGCTTTCATTGTAGGCATCCCCTTGTTTTATGGAATCGGTTTTGTACTGATGGTTCCTCTGGTCATTACTCTTTCTTACAAATATGATATCCCGGCAGTTTATATCGGACTGCCTATGCTGGCCTCTTTATCGGTTACGCATGGTTACCTGCCCCCGCATCCGTCTCCCGTTGCACTGGTCAAACAATATCACGCAGATCTTGGTCTTACCTTACTTTATGGATTCATGGCTGCCATTCCAACAGTACTCATTGCAGGACCCTTATTTTCCATGACCCTGAAAAAATATAAGCAAAAGCCGCTGGCAACTTTTGCAGGAAAGACCATGGCCGATGAAGACCTGCCCGGTCTGGCCGACAGTCTGATCACCGCTTTACTACCTGTTATCCTGATTGCGGCGGCCACTATCGTAAAATTATACAGCTTCCCCGAAAACTTCCTGGTCAAACTAATTATCATGCTCGGGGATCCGATCGTGGCCCTCCTGCTTACCCTGGCTTATGCCCTATATGCATTGGTATTAAAAAAAGGGGGGAAAGTAGAACCCTGCATGGTCTCTCTGGCAGATGCGGTTAAAGATATCTCCATGATCTTACTGATTATTGCAGGCGCCGGCGCACTGAAGCAGATATTGATGGATAGCGGCACCGGAGATCAGATTGCCGCTACTCTGCAAAGTTTTAGCATGCATCCCATTTTGGCAGCCTGGGGTATTGCTGCATTCATCAGGGTATGTCTGGGATCCGCTACAGTAGCGGGACTCACCGCGGCAGGAATTGTGGCACCCATGCTGGTGGGCAGTACTGTTAATCCCAGTCTGATTGTATTAGCCACCGGTGCCGGCAGTTTAATGTTCTCCCATGTAAACGATTCCGGATTCTGGATGTTTAAAGAGTATTTCAATCTGAGTATCAAGGATACCATCAAAACCTGGAGCATGATGGAATCCATTGTTTCAATCGTTGGGTTGCTCATGGTTTTTTTAATTAATTTTTTTATCAGCCATTAAAAAAAGCAGTATGACACCGGAAGAAAATTTCAACAGCCTCGGCCTCGAATTGCCACCAGCCCCTACACCCATGGGTGTTTATATTCCATTGCTGATCGACGGTAAACATTGTTATGTATCCGGACACGGGCCCGTTCTTCCAAATAAACAAATGATCATTGGAAAGGTGGGTGACGGCATGAGTATGGAAGACGGAAAGCTGGCTGCAAGGCAGGTGGGATTAACCATTCTTGCCACCTTAAGATCCCATCTGGGAAGCCTGGACAAAGTGAAACGTGTAATTAAAGTATTGGGCATGGTGAATGCCGATGTTTCATTTGAAAAACATCCTTTTGTTGTTAACGGATGCAGTGAATTGTTTGCCCAGGTATGGGGGAAAGAAAACGGCATCGGCGTGAGAAGCGCGGTGGGCATGGGTTCCCTGCCGGATAATATTCCCGTTGAAATTGAAGCTTTGTTCGAACTTGTTTAATCTTTCAGTATGGAAAACCGGGCCTGGTTTGAGATAGATGAAGTAGATAAAATAGATTCGCCTGCTCTTTGTATTTATAAAGAAAGGGTCCGGAAGAATATCCGCAGCTTACTGGAAACCGTTCCAGCACCAGGGGTTCGTCCGCACGTCAAGACCAATAAAATGGCCGAAGTATGCCAGCTCATGATGGACGAGGGGATCAGTAAATTCAAATGTGCAACGATTGCTGAAGCAGAAATGCTGGGTTTGATAAAGGCAAAAGATGTTCTGCTGGCGTACCCATTAACGGGGCCAAAGATCAACCGCTTTCTACGGCTGATAAAAAAATTTCCGGGAACCCGTTTTTCGGGTCTCGTTGATTCTCCGGAAGGAGCTAATGCGGTTTCCGGATACTTCCTTTCAGAACAGTTGGTAGCGGATGTTTACATCGATCTGAATGTGGGCATGAACCGCACCGGAATTTTACCCGGGCGTGCGCTGGCATTATATGATTCGATCCGGAGGATGAAAGGAATCCGGTTAACCGGACTGCATGCTTACGACGGACATATCCACGACACGGATCTGCAGACCAGGAAAGTCCGCTGTCTTGAGGCATTTAAAGAAGTTCCGGAATTAAAAAAAGCAATTGAATCCCTTGCTGATTATTCAATCACCCTGGTTGCCGGAGGCTCACCTACTTATCTGATCCATGCCCAACAAGGGGATAGGGAATGCAGTCCCGGAACTTTTGTATTCTGGGATAAGGGGTATACAGATCATCTGCCCGACCAACCATTTGAATATGCGGCACTCCTATTATGCCGAGTAATTTCTATCCCCGCTGCCAATATGATTTGTGTAGACCTGGGATATAAATCCGTAGCTTCCGAAAACCCGCAGCCACGCGTATTTTTCCTGAACGCCCCTGATGCCATCCCCACTTCACAAAGCGAAGAACATCTTACACTAACGGTAAAGGATGCTGCTTCATTTAAAATCGGTCAGGTATTATATGGCGTTCCCTGGCATGTTTGTCCTTCGGTTGCCCTCTACGACAACGCTTTTGTTATAGAAAACAATCACGTAGCAGATGAATGGAAAGTGATCGCGCGACAGCGAAAAATTAGTATTTAAAAATGGTAAATCATCCCCAATCCCCCGGGGCCGGCATTTAATTCCAATTGCCGGATCTTATTATTTAAGCGAAGGGTATTTTTATGATGAAGCAAAATCATTACGCCATCCATCAGTAAAAGATACCCACCCTGGATAGCAATACTGGTTCCGTAACCGGTATACTGATCTCGACTCCCGGGCTTTGTTTGCGCATTGCCACGCTCCCGCAAATAAAAGCCACCGGTAATATAAACGAGATCGAGCCCCAGATTAAAAACATATAATTTTTCGATCGACTGCTGGGCAATCAGGTTGTCTGATAAAGAATATTTTTTCAGCATGGCTTTACGCGCATTGATATACCCCATGCCCGCCAAACCCAGGTTAATGAAATTCCAGTAAGCGTTCATCCGCCACACATATTTTGCTTCTCCCTGTGTTTGTGCAGCAATGATAAAACCACTGGCGATATTGGCTGTTGCCCATGCGCCCAGCGTAAGCATGGCTTTTTGGGTGATCCGGTTCCTGGATTGCGCAAGACTGTCGTTAAATGCAGGTTGGCTGATGGCAGTGGCAGCAGATAGAGCCAATACGGTAAGAAAAAATAATTTTTTCATGGTTTGACAAGAATGGCTGATCAATTATTTCATAAAGATCTGCACTCCTTTTTACAATCCAGGTCTTTTACTCAAATTATAATTTACTCCAAATTGAAAGCTCGCTGCATGGAGACCAAAGTTAAACTGCATAAATCCGGTAACTTTTTTCTGTGTAATATGTACAGTATGAGAAAAATAATATGGGTGAGGATCGCTTTGATCTCTAAGGTAATATCCACTGGGAGCAAAGACTGACCCCAACGATAATTTATAACCGATCTCAATGCCTTTACTGGTTTTCGCCACGATTTCCGTAGTTCCTCCAATCGTGAATACATGATCGTAAGATTCCAGCACGTTCGCGGCAGAGTCCGGTAAATGCTTCCTGTATGGAAGATAATCGCCAAATTCTTTTTGAAATGAAGATTCAAATCCAATTACCCGCCATTCCCCCCTTCCATTTCCAAATGGAATGACGAAATTCATTCCACCATTAAATCCGTAGGTTCCAAAAAATTTATTGGAAGATAAAAGGTGATAGGTGGTATCATTCATTCCGCCGTACAAATAATTCCTAAATAGATAGGTATCCTGTACATGATAATTTCCTACACTCAATCCGCCACCATAATAGGCCTGCATGTTGCCGAACTGGTAACCCCGATGAATGCTGAGCCTTCCACCCAGCACAACATCTCTTAAATTCTCATTGGAACCTCCTGCATGTAAAGCCAGATTAGCATATGTGGCTGATTTCCGCGAATCCAAGGCCATAGGGAGGGTATGATAGGGGTTGGAATTGATATCCATCGGGCTCATGAAATACGACCTGGGGGTAATGCAGGAACTGCCCGATAAAATCAGCAGCAGATAGCAGTAGGTTTTGGTTTTCATATGGCAAAGGCAAAAATTATTTTGATATAGCTGCGCTATTTCTGTTAAAGAATAAATAAATCACCCGGGAAGAGTTGTGTAGAAGATACAATTTTAAATCCCTTTAATCAATAACTTTAGGAGGAAGATAAAACTCGATATATATGAAGACTAACGCTTACCCCGAAACAATCCACTCCGGGGGGAGGAATTTCCCCGAAAGTGGTCACTTTTCCGTCCTTCACCTTTACTTTAATATCCTTAACATAAACGGAATCAATGTTGGGTATTTTCCAATCCGTCGTTAACAGACAACGGGCAGACGGAAGGGTTTTATTTTTTCAACGGCTCTCCGGTCCATTCAGACCCTGGATTGAAATAATTCCAAAGCAAAGCAGATAATTTACGGGTCAGCACCCAGGCTTCATTGTTATAGTCCCAGCTTTGATCCTTATTGTTTTTAGTGAAGATGCTAAAAATATAAGGATGGGGTGCATTCACATAAAGTACTTCATTTCTGCTCTCCTCCACAGCTCCACCTTTAGCAGCAATAAAAACATTCGGCGGAATTTGCCCAATGGCTTCTTCATCCCAGTATTGCCGTCCTAAAATTCGCAGCATACGTTCGCTCAGGCGGGTGCTACCTATTTTTCCTACCCTAATTGCCTCCATCATAGTTGCAATTTCACGGGGAGTAGTTTGGCCCCAGCCATACCGTTCCCTGTTTTGTTCGCGTCCGGGTGTTCGGCTGTTTACGCGGGTATAGGTAAACCCAAGACTGTCCATCAGTTCATTGATGCGTGTTCCACCTCCGGCTAATCCCTGAAGCATGAGGCTGGCTGTATTGTCGCTTAAAGTTATTGATAACAGCATCAGTTTACTGAGGAGAATTTTTTCATCGGGCTTAAAAGAGGCCAGCACATCTTCTCCCGGATCATAATTCAGCGTGTCCTTATAGATCATTACCTGATGATATTCCAGTTCCTGACGTTGGATCCTGCTCATGATGCCAATGAGAATGGGGATTTTTACCACACTGGCTGTTGGGAAAAGCGTATCGGCATTCACCGAAGTAATTCTATTTTTTTTCAAATCATGCACATACACCCCCACACGTCCATTGAAACCGGTTACTAATTGTTCGATTTGTTTTTGCAAATGGAGATCTGTCTTTTGTCCCCGGGCAGATAAGGAACCCAGAATCACTGCCAGCCAAAGTATCCGGTGCATGATGAACTAGTTTAGCGGATTGTTTACAAAAATAGGGTTTACCGGTTGACTATAGATAATTGAGAATGAATTGAGTATTGAGAGTTGAAAATTGAGAATGAAAGGCATAATTTGCAAATGAAGAACCGTTAACCCTCCTTCGCTTCGCTTCGGCGGGTGAAACCGTCAATTGTCAATTCTTAAAAACCAAAATGGAAAAGAATCTCCGGATCTCACATAATTACCTTTTAATTGGCCTCGGGTTGATTAGTCTTGTCGCCTATACCCTTATTCTTTGTGCGCTCAGTCTTATCAGAGGATATCCTATTTCATTCTGGCAGTTTCCCCTGGCTGTTTTGCTGATGCTGATTACTCAATTTTTTGCTTCAAATTATTTGTTGGGTGAAAAAATAAAAGGCAATTTTTTAAAATCCAGCATACTTTTATTGACTATTTCCGCTGGTTCCATTCTTTTTGCGAATGCCATTTATGATGTATCGTTTGACGGCCAATGGTATCACCAGGAAATGATTAATCATTTAAAAACAGGCTTCAACCCGTATCTGAAAACATTGCCTGCTCCGGATGTTGATGCTATCCCCATTTCAAAAGATGTGTGGTGTTCCGGCCCGAGCCGACAGGGAAATGATTCTGTTGTTGCTATTCTCCCACCCGTAAATCTGATATACCTGGATATTAATCATTTCGCAAAAGGAACAGAAATTGTGGAAGCTGCTATTTACCGGCTTACCAACCGGATCGAAACCGGTAAAGCCGTTAATATGATGGTTTTAGCAGCCACTTTTTCCCTGTGTCTTTCCCTTTTATATAAGATCAATCGTTTTTCTTCAGCAAAGAAATGGCTGATTGCATCCCTTGCTTCTTTCAATCCAATAACCATTACCCAACTCAGCACGTATTGTGTTGACGG
>JAYVXJ010000332.1:0-6514 GCA_043785285.1 Chitinophagaceae bacterium | reverse complement strand
TATGATTATAGATAAACAAACAAAAATCGCCGTTTTGCTCCGGCATCACCCGGATGCATTGGAGACGATCGTAAAACTGAGTCCGGATTTTAAAAAGTTGCAAAACCCGGTTTTACGCAAACTCATGGCTGGTCGCACCAGTATCGCCATGGCTGCCAAAATTGGTGGTTGCCGGCCGGAAGATTTTTTTGAAAAGCTTAAGCCGCTTGGCTTTGAAGTAAACCTCCAACCCACGGAGGCGGAAGAAACGCCAGGGGAAACCAAACCTATTCCTGTTTTTTTAAGAGAGCTTAAAGAAGAGGATTTTATTCCCCTGGACGTCCGCCCCATACTGGCCGAAGGCAGGGATCCGCTAAAACAAATCCAACAGCACGTTAAGGAATTAAAAACCGGACAGGTACTGAAGATCATCAACACGTTTGAACCAACTCCCCTGTTGAACCTATTGGAAAAGCAGGGCTTTACATCTTATGTGAAAGTGATTGGAGAAGATGTAGTGGAAACCTATTTTTATAAAACCGGAACCGCATCTGCTCCCCGGTTGGAAGCGGATACAACAACTTCTGATGATTGGGAGGAAGTTGCCATCAAATTTGGCGAGAATATACAAACCATTGATGTTCGCCAATTAGAGATGCCCATGCCCATGATGACTATTCTGGAAGCGCTGGAAAAATTACCGGAGGGAACTGCCTTGTATGTATACCATAAACGAATTCCCGTTTTTCTGCTTACGGAATTGAAAGAACGGCATTTTGAATATCGGATTCAGGAGGTCAGCGATGGCGAAGTGCATTTGATTATTTTTCATAACTAAAATGGGAACAGCAGCTTCAGGTACAGGTTTACAACAAACAACATCCTATCGGGTAGTCCTACCCTTCTATATTTATGCTGCTATTTCTTTTTTAGTTGCCTGTATATTGTTATTGCTGAATACCCGTGTACTGCACCTGCATTATTTTCAACCGCAAACCCTGGCTATCACACATGTAATGGCGTTGGGATGGGGCACCATGATTATTTTAGGTGCCAGTCACCAGTTGCTGCCTGCTTTGATCGAAGGAAAATTAAGCAGCAACACGCTGGCGTATCTTGCGTTCGGGTTTGCTGCAACCGGAATTCCATTTTTAGTAACCGGATTTTATTTATTTCAAACCGGATGGCTACTTCAGACAGGCGCTGCTTTGGTAAATGCGGCCATTATTTGTTACCTGATAAATGTGATCAGCAGCATTTATGAAACTAAAAAGTGTGGCATTCACGCCATCTTCATCCTTACCGCTACGGGGTGGCTGTTTGCCACAACATGCTTTGGATTATTATTGGTATTTAATTTCACCCGGGCGTGGCTTCCGGATAATTCCGTTGAATATTTATCCCTGCACGCGCATATGGGGATTGCGGGATGGTTTCTCTTATTGGTGCTGGGCGTGGCTTCGCGATTGATTCCTATGTTCCTGATTTCTAAATACACGAGTCAGAAAAGACTATGGTGGATCTATTCGCTCGTCAATCTGGGTTTAATAGGTTTTATTTTATTAAAAATCTTTGCTGAACCGGGCCTTGTTTTTTATGTTCCGGCGGTATTGATAGGAATCGCATTGATCCTGTTTGCTGGTTATTGTCAAAAGGCGTATAAAGTCCGCCTTAGAAAACAAGTAGATGAGCAAATGAAATTGTCCTTGTTATCGGTTGCCTTTTTGCTTTTGCCCATACTCAGTCTGATGGTCGTTATTGCTTTCATGGCCGGAAATCAACACGCCAACAGCATTCTTTTATACGGATTTTGTATTTTCTTTGGCTGGATCACGGCCATCATTTTTGGAATGACCTTTAAAACCCTTCCTTTTATTGTATGGAATAAAGTATATCACGACAAAGCAGCAAAAGGCAAAACGCCGGCTCCAAAAGAATTATTCGGTGAAAAACTTTTTAAATGGATGAACTTTTTTTATTTATCCGGGTTCGTGTCGTTTATTTTGGGTATACTTTTTTTGTATAACCCTTTACTAATTACAGGTGCTTCGGCATTGCTGCTGGCGGCGATTTTATACGTAAGTAATGTCGCCCGGATTGTTCTTCATAAAGCAAAAACAGTATGAACATAATAAGCAATGATCCGGTAAATTGTGAAAAAGCGCTGGCCGGCCTTTACCGTGTTTATGATCCGGAAATCGGTTTAAATGTGGTAGACCTGGGATTAATCTACCAGATTGATTTTTTGGATGATGAAAATGGAATAGAAGCCACGATGACCCTGACAACCCGGTTTTGTCCTATGGGAGAATCCATCACCAATAATGTAACTCAGTCTTTATCCAATACTTTTGCCGACTTCCAGGTGCATGTGAATTTGGTATTCGACCCGCCCTGGAATGCCAACCGCATTTCGGAAAGAGGGCGACAATTTTTGAACCGGTAATTATGTTAAGCTTTACCTGTAAAACAGCCATCAAGGCCGTCATTTACCTGGCCACTACCTGCGATAATGGAGAAAAGGCAGGTATCCGGGAAGTTGCCACGCATATCCATGCCAGCGAGCATACCGTGGGTAAAATATTACAGATCCTGGCCAGGAAAGGATTAATCAACAGTACAAAAGGTCCAACGGGTGGGTTTTCTATCAGCCGGCATCAACATCATCAGCCCATCCTCCATATCATAGAAGCTATTGAAGGAGAACAGGTATTTAAGGAATGCGGACTTGGTCTAAGTAAATGTTCTGCAACACATCCCTGTCCTATCCACGACGAGTATAAAATAGCCAGGGAAAGGATCGAGAAATTGTTCCGGAATAATACCCTTAAAGATCTTTGTGGCCCCGTTTCCAGCGGTTTCGCCTACCTGATTGGTTAACATAAATAAAAACTACTGTTTGTACTTTTTTGTATAAATAGATTCGTAAATTTGCAACATGAATGCAGAAACATACCCATCTAAGGTGAATGATACTGAGGATGAGCTGAGTACAATAGAAAAAACCGTTTTCAGCGACTATAAATATGGCTTTGTTACCGATATTGAAGCAGATGAAGCACCGATGGGCCTGAATGAAGAAGTTGTCCGTTTTATCTCTGCCAAAAAGGAAGAACCCGAATGGATGCTCGAATGGAGATTAAAAGCCTACCGTCACTGGCTTACCATGAAGGAGCCAAACTGGGCCAATATTAAGTATCCGGCTATAAATTACCAGGATATTATCTTTTATTCCGCCCCAAAACAAAAGGTCAACCCCAAGAATCTGGATGAAATTGATCCGGAATTAAGGAAAACATTTGAAAAGCTGGGCATTTCCCTCGACGAACAAAAAAGGCTGAGCGGCGTTGCCGTGGATGCCGTAATCGACAGCGTTTCCATCGGCACTTCCTTTAAAGGCCAATTGGCAGAACTGGGTATTATCTTCTGCTCTATGAGCGAGGCCATCCGGGAGCATGCCGATCTGGTAAAAGAATACTTAAGTTCCGTTGTTCCAATCGCCGATAATTATTTTGCCGCACTGAATTCCGCTGTTTTCAGCGACGGTTCATTCTGTTATATACCCAAGGGTGTTCGTTGCCCCATGGAACTTTCCACCTATTTCCGCATCAATGCTGAAAATACGGGACAATTTGAAAGAACGCTGATTATTGCTGACGCAGGAAGTTATGTGAGTTACCTGGAGGGTTGTACAGCTCCCATGCGGGATGAAAATCAATTGCATGCCGCAGTCGTTGAACTGATTGCTATGGAGAATGCCGAAATAAAATATTCCACCGTCCAAAACTGGTATCCGGGAGATAAGCAGGGTAAAGGAGGCGTTTACAATTTCGTAACCAAAAGAGGCATTTGCAGAGGTGATCATGCCAAGATCTCCTGGACTCAGGTAGAAACCGGATCAGCCATCACCTGGAAATATCCCAGCGTGATCCTGAAAGGTGATCATTCCACCGGAGAATTTTATTCCGTAGCCGTTACTAATAATTACCAGCAGGCAGATACCGGCACCAAAATGATGCACCTCGGAAAAAATACCAAGAGCCGCATTGTTTCAAAAGGTATATCTGCAGGATTCAGCAACAATAGTTACCGGGGACTGGTGCATGTAAGTAAACATGCAAAGAATGCGCGGAATTTTTCCCAGTGTGATTCGCTTTTATTGGGCGACAAATGCGGGGCACATACCTTCCCCTATATTGAAGTAAGAAATAATTCAGCCGTGGTGGAACACGAAGCCACGACTTCCAAAATCGGAGAAGATCAGATCTTCTATTGCAATCAGCGGGGTATTGCTACAGAGACAGCCGTCGCCCTGATCATCAATGGTTTTGCCAAAGAAGTAATGAATCATTTGCCGATGGAGTTTGCGATTGAAGCGCAAAAGCTGCTGGCGATTAGTTTGGAGGGAAGCGTAGGATAATTTGATAATTTGAAAACATGTAAATGTGGAAATGCTATACGCACCATTTTTACTTTTTACTTTTTAATTAATTGAGCATTATTATGTTGTCGATTCAGAATTTGCACGCAGGAATTGAAGGAAAGAGAATTTTAAATGGAATTAACCTGGAAATAAAACCTGGTGAAGTGCATGCGATCATGGGCCCGAATGGTTCTGGCAAAAGTACGTTGGCCAATGTTTTGGCAGGGAGGACTGACTATGAAGTAAGTCGCGGTACCGTTGAATTCCTCGGAAAAGACCTGCTTAAACTTTCTCCGGAAAAAAGAGCGGGAGAAGGCTTGTTCCTCGCCTTTCAATATCCCATAGAAATCCCAGGACTGAGTACCATCAACTTTATTAAAACAGCAGTGAACGAAGTTCGCAAATACAGGGGTCAGGAATCCCTGGATGCGGTTGCCTTTCTCAAACTGATGAAGGAGAAAATGACGTTGATGAATATTGAACAATCTTTATTAAGCCGTTCTCTGAACGAGGGATTTTCCGGTGGAGAAAAGAAACGCAATGAAGTTTTTCAGATGGCTATGCTGGAACCCAGACTGGCGATTCTTGATGAAACGGACTCCGGACTGGATATTGATGCCATCCGCATCGTTTCCAATGGCGTGAATAAATTACGTAATAAGGATAATGCCGTTTTGGTGGTTACCCACTATCAGCGTCTGCTGGATTATATCGTTCCGGATTTTGTGCATGTATTGTACAATGGCCGGATTGTAAAATCGGGTACGAAAGAACTGGCGCTGGAATTGGAAGAAAGAGGATATGATTTTATCAAGAACGAAGCCAGTGCAGTAGAAGTCGTTTAGTATCCATTACGGGGGATCAATAAAAATAATGCATGAACACGATAGACTATTTTAAAGAACGGTTTGATCAATGGCAGCCGGGCAATGGGCATAACGGATTTGGTGCTATCCGCCAGGAGGCTTTTAATGCGTTTAGCAAAATGGGGATTCCCACTTCTAAGAACGAAGAATGGAAATATACCCGTATTGCCGGTTTGTTTAATAAAGAATATCAATTCCCTCAGGATGCGCTGACCACTTCTGTTACTGCAAAAGATTTGGATGGTTTGCGTTTGCCTGGTTTCGAACAGGCTAATGAACTGGTTTTTGTAAACGGCTTCTTTTCGTTTCCGCTTTCTGTTATCCGTTCGGCCGACCTGACCATTCTGCCATTGGAAGATGCTGCAAAAAATGATTTTAAAGAACTCGTTGCAAGAGAGTTTGGAGATAGCAGCAAATACATAAAAGATGGTATTCATGCGCTTAATACCGCGTTTGTACATGGGGGCATTTTTATTCACATAAAAAGAGGACAGGTTGTTGAACATCCTGTTTACATCTATAATATTACGGACGCCCGTTCTGCGAATATTCTTGCGCAGCCCCGCAGTCTCATTCACATTAATGAAAATGCGCATGTGCAGCTGGTAGAATCATACGTTACACTGGGTGCAAATCAAAGTTTCACTAACCAGGTAATGGAAGTAACCGTTGAAGAGGGCGCGCGACTGGAATATTACAAAATTCAAAATGACGGAGATCATACCAACCAGGTCAGCACTACGCATATCCGGCAGACAGGTAAAAGTTATGTGCATACCGTAACCATCTCATTAAACGGAGGCCTGGTAAGAAATAACCTGAACCTGATACTCGACGCCAAATTCTGTGAAGCCCATTTATACGGTTTATACTTTCAGACCGGACAGAGTCATATTGACAATCACACAGTGGTGGATAATATTAAGCCCAATTGTTTGAGCAACGAACTGTATAAGGGGATTATGAACGATCAGTCCACCGGCGTTTTCAACGGAAAAATATTTGTTCAGCCCCAGGCACAAAAAACAAATGCCTACCAGTCCAACAAAAACATATTGCTTTCCGATACAACGAGCGTAAACACTAAACCCCAACTGGAAATTTTTGCCGACGATGTAAAATGTACGCATGGTTGTACAGTCGGCAAGTTGAATGAAGATGGACTGTTTTATTTGCAATCGCGGGGCATTTCAGAAAAAACTGCCCGCACTTTACTGCTTCGGGCTTATGCCGCCGATGTGCTGGA
>JAYVXJ010000331.1:0-1924 GCA_043785285.1 Chitinophagaceae bacterium | reverse complement strand
GGCCATGGCCCGCTGTGGGATCTGGCGGAAGACGCGCACTCCATCAAGCTGATCGAGTCCATGACTGCGGCGGGCAAGAACCACTGGCTTGCCAATCTGTAATCATGACCATCATTTGGGCGCGTTGCTCTTTTCTGTTTTGCATATTTTATCTTTTTGCAAAATTCAAATGTTCTGGGCAACTTTACAATATGCTATCGGTGGGAGGCTTACCGTATGATACGTAATGATACTTTATGATATTAGTGATACCTTAGGTTAACTAAAAAACCTTTTTAATAATCGAAAAACTTTAAGAGAGAAGTAGTTTTTGAGATTAAACTAGAATCGAATGTGTTTTTTAAAAACTTATCTTTAATCTGATGAAAATATGCAACCCGGCTTTATTGATTTTTTCTTCACTTCTTTTTGGATTATCATGCACAAAGTCAAAGGATGTTAACCATCCAAATGATCCCGTCCTTAACAAGGAAATAAGGTCGATGGTTGTTACCTATACGAGTGACATTATCTCAGACCCGAATAACACTGTTGCTGCCAGGTTATTATTTTATTATTTCTCGCATGACTCGATTGCGAATACCTATACTATCCGGCTAATTGATTCATCGCAGTTTCGGAATGGACTCTATGGCATTTACAGAAGAACCAAGATATATTATATATCTGCCGGCCAGCCCAGGCGGGTCCTCAAGATCAGCGTAAGAATGACAGGTCAATTACAATATAGCCCCTCAGCACCGCAGGATAATTATGATTTTGAGTTTGTCTATAAGGATAATACATATGTACCAAGTCAGCTGACGATGACTATTTACGGGGATTCAGCGGCAACAATGATAACATCCAAACAAACACAGGATGTTACTGATCCAAGTATGGGCGGATCGTATGAGGCAGGCGGTTTAGATATCCTTCATTTTACACATTCTGAACCCGCGAGAACGCCCATTTTAGAATACAATGGCGGATGCTGCATATTAGATCAATATACTGACAGTTCCTATGAAGTCGTAAATATCACCCACGATTATACCAATCTTTTCTTTTACGGCCTGGGTGTTGATCTGTTTGCACCTCTGTCCAGCCTGTACACTTTTAATAAATCTCATTTCTTCATTTCTATGGTGACAGATATTATAACTCCCGGCGATGATACGGTTACCAACCAACGAAAAATTGATTTTACCTATTCTGCTTCCAATTCAACTATCTATTCCCTATTCGATATAACGGGTATTCCAGAAAACCTTTATTGGGAACAGGTTTGTGAATATGCTGCTAACGTTTACGCAAAATGGGGCTGGAATAATGATTATTCATTTATTGACCCCTATATTGCGGATCCATATATGTATTACCAAGATATCTGTGATTCTTATACAGATTCATTATTTGTCCACAATAAAACCAGCACAAGGCAGCTTATTTCTCATGCTGTATATACCAATACAATCATAAAAGGTGCAGATGGTAATATTACCCGTATCATAAAAACAGATGAATCCGGAAATGTTTTGAGGAATATTGAAATTGGCTATTAGTAATTCCTTTAGTAGCCTTTTGTTCGCTCCTAATCTGTTACTAAATCCTGGTTTTGAGATTTGTCCTGAATTAGTGGCCAGAATATGGGTCACAATGATACAGTATGATACGTAATGATACGCAATGATACCGTATGATAGTGTTAATTGTGTAATTCGGTTAAATTTGAATCTTCTATTAAACACACTACTGGAAAACCCATGCTATTTGACCCCTTATCCCCACGTATATTCAAAGCTGATTTTTAGTGGGCGAGAGGGGTCAATTCAAATGGAATTTCCACCCAAACAGCTAATAAAGGAAACAAGGGTTCCGGTACCTATGAAACCTGGGCAGGAAGCACGCCAGGATTTTGAATACGAGCGGTGTGGAGTAGCCA
>JAYVXJ010000330.1:0-1927 GCA_043785285.1 Chitinophagaceae bacterium | reverse complement strand
CACTAGCCACGCGTATTCAGATGGCCGCCATGGGCATTCCCGCATTTTATACGCCCTCAGGATATGGAACAGAGATCGCAATAGGAAAAGAAGTAAGGGAATTCAACGGTAAGATGTATCTGATGGAGCATGCGCTTCACGCAGACTACGCCATTGTAAAAGCCTGGAAGGGAGATACCTATGGTAATTTGATATTTCGCAAAACCACAAGAAATTTTTCTACTTCCATGGCAAAGGCGGGAAATATCAGCATTGTGGAAGTGGAAGAGCTGGTTCAGCCGGGTGAACTCGAACCGGATCATATCCATGTTCCGGGAATATATGTCCATCGGATATTCCAGGGTACGCAATATGAAAAAAGAGTAGAACGCAAAACCATCCGCATCGCTTCATAAAAACGCAATATGTTTATTTCAGCTAACCAGCTCCATCGCGAAATGGGCGTGGATTTAACCATCGCCAGGTTTTTTGTTGACCGCAAGATTCCGGGGAACAACAGTTTCTGGAAAGGAAAATTATTGTACATCGGATTCGGCAATGGCTATGTTTCGATCCCGGTGTATTACGATTTGTTGTTGCGTCTTGGATTGACGTTGGATTTATTGCTTTCCGAAAAACATATTCTCTTCATGGAAAAACTCATGCATTATGCAATTCTTCAGGAGAGAAAAGAGATTACGGTAAAGGAAGAGGTAGATGCAATCAGGGATATGCTGAAAGGAAGAATAAAAAATATTACCAGATATAATTCGCTGAATACGTATCTGAATCAGCCGGTATTAAAACCTATGGGCATGTTCGGATTGGAACTTCCAGCATTGAACCGGGCGGATGTTTTTTTATATATACTCTGCGATCTTCCACTAACGGAAAAGCAGTGGGAGCAGGCGATCCAATACTGGTATGCATTACATCCAACTTACCTGATCATGGATGACCTGCGGGACTATGAAAAAGATAAAGAGAGGGGAGAAGAAAACGTGGTTTTGGAATGGGGAGATGGAACCGGCGGATTTCAGCGGGCCATGGAAAATATCCAGACCAATTGCAAAACATTACAAAAAGTGAATCTTGCGCTGGCGGAGTTTTTTTTGAGTTATGAAGAAGATCTGCGCGAGATGATTCCGAAAACGCTGAACGCTGAACGCATGTCTGTGCGCCGTCGCTGATGCTTTGGTAGAAGCGACCGAAGCTTTAGCGAAGACGGCCAACTCAGTTAACAGTCAAATCGATTTTTAATTTTTACTTTTCAAATGGCACTAGACAAATTCGGAATTGCAAAAAGAATTTCCCGCGAATTGCGGGATGGTATGTATGTGAACCTGGGTATTGGCATTCCTACTTTAGTTGCGAATTATATTCCGGAAGGCATGAGTATCATGATTCAGTCGGAGAACGGTATGCTCGGCATGGGCCCATATCCTTTAGAAAGCGAACTGGATCCTGACCTGGTCAATGCCGGAAAAGAAACGGTAACGCTTCTGCCGGGAGGAGCATTTTTCGATAGTGCCGAAAGTTTCGGCATGATACGCGCAGGAAAAGTTGACCTGACGGTATTGGGTGCGATGGAAGTTTCGGAGAAAGGTGATATTGCCAGCTGGAAGATACCGGGCAAAATGGTGAAGGGCATGGGCGGCGCCATGGACCTGGTTTCCAGTGCAAGAAATATTATTGTTGCCATGCAGCATACCAATCCCAAAGGAGGATCCAAACTGCTTCCTGTATGCAGCCTCCCGCTCACCGGTGTGCGATGTGTAAAAAGAATCATAACCGATCTTGCGGTGATGGACATAACACCAGAAGGCTTTTTATTACTCGAACGCGCGCCCGGAATATCCGTGGAAGAGATACAAGCTAAAACTTTAGGGAGGTTGATTGTGCCCGGGAAAATTCCGGAGATGTGAGCGTATATTCTTCGCTTTATCAG
>JAYVXJ010000329.1:0-1927 GCA_043785285.1 Chitinophagaceae bacterium | reverse complement strand
TTGCTGGCTGCTATTTTGTACCTGGCACCGCAAATAGGTACTGGCCAGTCTTCCGCTTCTCCATTTCCAAATCAGGCGGGGGAATCTATGCCGCTGAGCACAGCGTTAAAAAAGGTAAGCGATTTATTTAATACCCGGTTTGTGTATGAAAAATCTTTGCTGGAAGGGAAAACCACCTTTTTTAGCCTGGAAGCCATTAAAGGGAAAAAGCTGGAAGAAGTATTAAAAAATATACTTTATCCCAAAGGACTGATCTTTCTTTATGTGAAAGAAAATTATTACAGCATTGTAACTAAAGACCATTTAAATAAGAGCCTGGAGCGCGATCAAATCATCAAAGGAAGCGTAGCGGATAGCGTGGCCCTTCCCCAACCTTACTTCTCCGGTATAAACAACTTTACCCATTTTATGATTGACAGGTGGAATTCCGGGATATGGTCAGTTGCGGCAACACGCGTTTTGGATCAATGGGTAAATAAATTTCTTCCTGGTAACGATAAACTCTTTACTTAGCGTTGGTGGGATGTGCATTAACCGGTACCATCCGTAAGCGATATTATTATTTTGATTTAAGTCCTGGAAATAAATTATAAAGCATTATGAGTATGAATCTCCTTCGGCAATTTCGGTTGTCATTAATTAGTACACTTATTGTTATGGTGGCTGGTTGTCACAACAAACCGGATCAACAGGATACGCATTCCGGAACGAAAAACGCAGCAGTACCACCCGAAAATGCGCTTTCTACCTTTGAGCTGCAGCCGGGGTTTAAGATTGAATTACTCGCATCTGAACCATTGATTTCTGATCCGGTGGATATGGAAATCGATGAATACGGCCGGCTTTATGTAGTAGAGCTGCATGGTTATCCCCTGGATAAAAGCGGCACGGGCGTTATAAGACTATTGTCTGATACCAACGGAGATGGCCGGATGGACAAGAGCACGGTGTTTGCTGAAGGGCTGACATTGCCAAACAGCATCATGCGCTGGAAAAAGGGTTTGCTGGTTACAGATGCACCCAATCTGCTCTACTTTGAAGATACGGATGGTGATGGTAAAGCCGACATCAAGGACACAATGCTTACCGGTTTTGCATTATCCAATCCTCAGCATAACCTGAACAGCCCGGTACTGGGTATTGATAACTGGATTTACCTGGGGCATGAAGGAGCTGTTGCGACGCAGACGTATAAAAAGGAATTTGGAGATACTGGCAGTGAAATTTATTTTCCGGATGATGCCAACAGTCCACGCCTCGCTAAAAATGCAAGTGGCCGTTCGGTGCGTTTTCGCCCCGATCAGCATTTGCTGGAAACAACCTCCAGCAACACCCAGTTTGGTCATTCGTTTGACCGGTGGGGACATCATTTTTTGGTCAGTAATTCCAATCATATTTTTCAGGAAGTCATGGCAGCGCCTTATTTGAAACGCAATCCCAATCTGCTGGTTTCCGAGGCTACCCAGTCCTTATCTGATCACAGCGATGCGGCCGAAGTGTTTCCCATCACCAAGAATCCGGAACGTCAGTTACTAACGGATATAGGTGTAATTACCTCCGCCTGTGGAATAACCGAGTACCTGGGCGGAATATTTCCTGCACCTTTCGATAACGCTTCTTTCGTAGCAGAGCCGGTAAGTAACCTGGTTCATGTGGACAAATTGAGAGATCAGGGCGCCAGTTTTATAGCCAGCCGGATTCTTCAGCATAAAGAATTTCTCGCCTCTACAGATGCCTGGTTTCGTCCGGTTAACATGTATATAGGCCCTGACGGAGCGCTATATGTGGTGGATTATTATCGGCAGATTATTGAACACCCGGAATGGATGGGGGAAGAAGTTATCAAATCAGGTCAATTGTATAATGGCCATGATATGGGACGTATTTACCGGATTACGCCCACTGATGCAAAAGCTGCAGCATGGAC
>JAYVXJ010000328.1:0-1927 GCA_043785285.1 Chitinophagaceae bacterium | reverse complement strand
GTGCATTTCTGGTAAGGATCAATGCCGTTGTTGGAAGTCGCGCCAACGTGCCGGCAATTTGAGCAGCCGAATCTTCAAACACATTATCTTCAAAACTTTTATAGATCATTCCATTCTGTTCAGCATCTGCAGCGCTGATCTTATCCCCGAGCATCATGAAGGCAGTGGCTTTTTGTAATCCAACCAGCCGGGGTAGAAAATAGGTTCCCCCGCAATCGGGGATCAGTCCGATTTTTGAAAATGCCTGCACAAAAGAAGCTGAAGCGGCTGCCACAACAATATCACAACTCAGTGCAATATTGGCACCTGCGCCAGCAGCAATCCCGTTAACCGCACAGAGTACGGGCTTCCGGATGGTTCTCAGTAACCGGATAATAGGATTATAATATTCCTCAATTACCTTTTCGAATACCGGTAATTTTCCACCTGGAAATTCGCTCAGGTCCTGACCGGAGGAAAATGCACGACCTGTTCCGGTAAGTAATACACTGCGTACAGTATCATCTTCATCGCAGTTTTTTAATTGTTGCTGCAATCCCAGCGCCAAACTCCGGTTAAAAGCATTGAGCTTATCCGGCCGGTTTAAGGTTATCCGGGCAACACCATTTTTCTTTTCCAATAAAATATCTTCCGCCATACTTTGTTTATTAATGTATTAGTGACATTTAAAGTAATCAAAAGGCTCCCGGCAATCCAGGCAACGGTAAAGCGCTTTGCAGGAGGTGGATCCGAAACGGCTGATCATCTCTATATTTTTGGAATGACATAAGGGACAATGATCCGGCGCATCGGTTCCCGTTTCAGCAAGCGCACAGCCATTGGAAAAAGCGGGTGCCGCAATTCCATAGGCTTCGAGTTTTTCTTTCCCTGATGTACTCATCCAATCGCTCGTCCATGCCGGAGATAAAACCTGGTTGATCTTCACGTGTTCAAATCCGTTTTTTAAAAGTACCTTCCGGATATCCTGTTGAATGGTATCCATGGCCGGGCAACCGCTATAGGTTGGTGTGATGGTAACGAGGATATCGTTTCCAGAAACGTCCACTTCCCTCAATATGCCGAGATCGGCAATGGAAAGAACGGGAATCTCGGGATCCATCACTTCTTTTAAGATCGATATGATTTTTTCTTTATTCATTGGCTCACCATTCACATCCGGGATAGGCTCTTTGGAGAAATTGCATTTCGGACAGAATATAGCCCAGGTGTTCTGAATGAAATCCGTTTTTTCCGGATAAAATAAAACCCTCTTTTTTTTCAGCAGGATACAAAGGCAGCGTTGCGGTTTCTAAAACTTTATTTACTGTTTCCAGCCAGTTCTGTTTCAAACCGGCAGGATCAACTCCACAGCCACTTTCTACTGCAGCCCGGTCGTAGTCCGCCGCTATAAATAATTCCGGTACCCAGGGATTCAATTGGTCAAGGGCATTCAGCATACGGTTATGACTTTCCCCGGTTCCATCTCCCAACCGGCAAACCCATTCACTGCTCCATTTCACATGATATCGGGTTTCCTTTATTGATTTTTCACTAATGGCTGCGAGTCCGGGCTCTTTGCTGTTGAGTAATGCGGCATACTGCAGTAGTAGAAAATGACTAAAATAAAACTGGCGAAGAATTGTTTTTGCCCAGTCACCGTTGGGTTGTTCCAGCAAAAGGGCATTTTTAAACTCGGAAACGTCCCGCAGATAGGCCAGGTCATCTTCGGTTACCGGATTTTTCTCCGGAGATAACGTGTTAATCTTTTTTGCTGCCAGCTGATACAGGTTCCTGGATTGTCCGATGAGATCGAGCGCGATATTTGAGAGTGCAATATCCTGCTCAAGTACCGGCCCATGGCCTGTCCACTCACTGTTCCGATGCCCCAGGATGAGTGCGTTGTCGGCCAGGTGAATGATATATGCGGAGCGCGGATCCATGGTACAAG
>JAYVXJ010000327.1:0-1932 GCA_043785285.1 Chitinophagaceae bacterium | reverse complement strand
GGGCATGCCCCGGCCAGCAGGTACTGGTGATTACCAAAACCAGCGCAGATGAAACCAATACCAAATATGCGCAAGGCGGTATTGCGGGCGTGACCGATCTGGAACACGATAGTTATGAAAAGCATATCGGGGATACCCTGATTGCCGGAGATGGGCTTTGCAATCCGAAAACAGTGGAGATTGTAGTGAAAGAAGGACCGGAACGCATAACAGAAATGATTGAATGGGGCGCTCAATTCGATAAAGATGAAGAAGGCGAATTTAAACGCGGTAAGGAAGGTGGTCATTCCGAGTTCCGGATCTTACATCATAAGGATGTAACCGGAAGAGAAATGGAAAGAGCCTTGCTGAGTACGGTCGCATCCCAGAAAAACATCGAGCTCATCAAGCATTGTTTTGTGGTGGATATTCTCACCCAGCATCATCTTGGATACCTCGTTACCAAGGCCACCCCGGATATTGAATGTTATGGTGTATATGCACTGGATTTGCGGGAGAACCGCATTGTAAAAATCTTATCCCGGATTACTGTTTTTGCAACGGGAGGTAATGGACAGGTTTATCGCACTACCACCAATCCGGTGATTGCCACGGGCGACGGTATCGGCATGGTATACCGCGCAAAAGGAAGGATTGAGAATATGGAGTTCATCCAGTTTCATCCCACCGCATTGTATCAGCAGGGTGTAAGTCCTGCTTTCCTGATCACGGAAGCCGTGCGCGGAGATGGTGGCATTCTCCGCAACAAGAAGGAAGAAGCCTTTATGGTGAAGTATGATGAACGCAGGGATCTGGCATCGCGGGACATTGTTGCACGCGCTATTGACAGTGAAATGAAAAAGACGGGTACAGAGCATGTGTATCTCGACTGTCGCCATATGGACATGCAAAAATTTCAGGAGCACTTCCCGAATATTTATGACAAATGTAAATCCATTGGTATTGATGTGGCCAAACAAATGATTCCTGTAGCACCTGCTGCGCACTACAGCTGTGGCGGAATAAAAACAGATGAATGGGGCCATTCTTCCATCAAGCATTTATATGCCTGCGGAGAATGTGCTTCTACGGGGCTGCATGGGGCAAACCGGCTGGCCAGCAATTCCTTACTCGAGGCGCTCGTTTTCGCACATCGCTGTTACCTCGACAGCATCAAAAAAATAAAAGGCATTTCTTTTAATGAAAAGATGCCGGATTGGAACGCAGAGGGGACTACTGCTCCTGACGAAATGATCCTGATCACCCAGAGCATAAAAGAACTACAATTGCTCATGAGTGACTATGTAGGTATCGTGCGAACCAATATCCGTTTGGAAAGAGCGATGAAGCGGCTCGACCTGCTCCATGAAGAAATAGAAGCTTTATATGAAACCACGGATGTATCGCCGCAACTCTGCGAAGCCCGGAACCTGATAACCACCGGCTACCTGATTGTAAAAGGCGCGCAGTTCCGGAAAGAAAGTCGCGGTTTGCATTTTAATACCGACTATCCGAATAAAAGCAAGCTGATACAAAATATTGTTCTGTGACGATGCCAGGGGTTTTGCAAACTTAATCGCAGGCAGTTTCAACGACAAACGGATAAAACCCAAAATCAGTTTTACAAGAAAATAGTCTTCGCTTATGAAAGCAATGATCTTTGCAGCGGGATTAGGAACCCGGTTCAAACCCTGGACCGATAAACATCCCAAGGCCCTTGCGCCCATCAATGGGAAAAGTTTGTTAGAGCGGAACATCCTTTACCTTCGCCAATTTGGTATCACAGAAGTAATGGTGAATGTGCATCATTTCGCAGATCAGATTATTGAAGCGATTGAAACGAACGAGGAATGGGGAAGTAAGATTACCATCAGTGATGAAAGCGATGCGGTGCTGGAGACGGGTGGCGGGTTAAAAAAAGCAGCCTGGTTTTTTACCGAAGGGCCCTTTGTT
>JAYVXJ010000326.1:0-6553 GCA_043785285.1 Chitinophagaceae bacterium | reverse complement strand
GCTCTGAAAGAGGCGGCATTATGGGGGAAACTAGGTTGTCCTTACGAACAGGCACTCGCTTTATGTGAAGGAACTGATGATGACAAAAGAAAAGGAATCACCATCCTTCAAGGACTGGGTGCTCATGCTGTGTACGCAAAAATGAAATTGGAGATGAGGACCTCAGGTATTAAAAGCATTCCACGGGGCATGCGAAAAACCACCCAATCACATCCTGCACTTTTAACGGATCGGGAGTTGGATGTTTTACAGTTGCTAAATGAAGGTATGCAGAACAAAGAAATTGCCGCCAGCCTTTTTATATCTGCTAAAACAGTTGATCATCATATTTCAGCCATACTATTCAAACTCGAGGTAAACTCACGAGTAAAGGCTGTGCGGGAGGCCATTCACCTGGGAATCTTAAATAGGTAATCTTTCATCCTTAAATAGGGAACAAACAGTGACTGGAAGCCCACTATATAAAAACCAGGGAGTATACGTATAAGACCATGAAGCGGTGAGGGCGGCGAAAATTAAGTTAGTTAAGCGGAAATTAGTTAAGCATAGACTTCTTAATTTTACAAATAATATGACTCTTATGAATAAAATTTTGCTTGGATTAGCTTCCGGTATAGCTGTAATGATTTCTTCCTGTAGCGCTAATAAAGGTAAAAGTGCAGGCGCTGATACCAGCCTTGCGCCAGTTGAAACCAAACAGCCTAACAGCAATTACAAACCTGCTTTTACCGGTCAGACCCGGATTGCCGGGGTTAAAACAACTACTGCCTATGAAGGCAAGGTACTTAGTGAGAAGTTGGATAAGCCATGGGGTATTACCAGTCTTCCAGATGGCAGATTATTGATTACCGAAAAAAGAGGCACCCTGCGGATTGCTTCCCTGGATGGAACCCTGAGTGAAGCCATTACCGGTTTGCCAAAAGTAAATGCCGACGGACAGGGTGGATTATTGGGGCTAACCATTGATCCCGCTTATACTAATAACCGGCTGGTTTACTGGACATTTTCCGAAAACACTCCAGATGGAAATCTGACAGCTGTTGCCAAAGGCAAGTTGTCGGCCGATGAAAAGACTATTGAGGATGCCCGGGTTATTTATCGGGCAACTCCCGCACACAAAAGCAGTTTACATTATGGTGGCCGTATCCTTTTTGACAAGACCGGAAATATCTTCATCAGTACCGGCGAGCGTTCCGATTTAGAAACAAGACCACAGGCTCAGTATCTGAATTCCGCACTGGGTAAGGTGATCCGGATTACGCCTGAAGGAAAACCAGCTCCCGGTAATCCATTTGAGCATACCTCAAATGCCCGACCTGAATTGTATTCCTATGGTCATAGAAATGTACAGGGGCTTGCATTTCATCCGGTTACCGGCGATTTGTGGGAAGCGGAATTCGGTCCAAGGGGAGGCGATGAGTTAAATCGTATTCAGCCTGGAAAAAATTATGGCTGGCCGGTAATTACTTACGGAATTGAATACGCAGGCCCAAAAGTGGGAGATGGCATTCAACAGAAAGAAGGGATGGAACAGCCCGTATATTATTGGGATCCGGTAATATCCCCCAGCGGAATGACCTTTTACAGCAGCGATGTTATTCCGGAATGGAAGAACAATTTATTTATCGGGGGCTTGAGCAGTACTCATATCGCCCGTCTGGTAATCGAAAACAATAAAGTTGTAGGGGAAGAAAGATTGCTTTCCGGAGAGGCACAGCGTTTCAGAGATATAACCCAGGGTAAAGACGGCGCCCTCTATGCCGTTACTGACCAGGGAAGATTGTATAGAATTGGAAGGAAGTAAGTCTTGTTTTTGTAAAGAAGGCGAAAGAATCAAAAGCCTTTTTAAAAAAATATGGATTTCCTGAATATCTATTGCTTAAAAAATAACAGATATCAGAAAAGAAGAATGAGCCAATAAAAAGGTATACCGGCTGATGAAAGAGAATCATCTGCTCTATGGCAGCCGCATCAGACCGGCTCCGTTTAAGCGTGATTCTATTCGTTTCAGAAGCGTGCAGCCGAATCGTCCCTTGCAATATCTGTCCATGGAGATCAAATACGTTCACTCAAGTTTTAAGGTAATTGTACAGATCCGCAGTTTATTAAAATTTTGGATAAAACTAAGTGATCAATAAATCCCTCCGATAATCCCTAAAATATATTTGTGCATAGTTTTTTTAAAGCACAAAACATTTCAACGTAAGCTATTTGATTTTAGCTCTTTAACCAGGATATAATTGATAAAAATCACTTTTTTTAATGACAAGGTTTACCGCAATGAGGATAAATGAAAGGTAGCTTTGCAGCATGAATCCGGATAAGAACACCAAAAGAGAGCTTTACTATAGCCATGATCACGAGTGGATCGATTTCCAGGCCAAGGTTGCTTACATAGGGGTATCTGGTTTTAAACGGAAAGAAATAAAACAAATTGACCAACTTGTATTTACAAAAAATGATTCTCTTAAGCAGGGAGAGCTCATAGCCACAATAAAATATGATGATTACCTAATAACCGTTAATATGCCGGTTACAGGGAAAATTATCCAAATTAATCAGAAGCTATCAATGAATAAATAGAATATTCTTATTGAATATGCCGAAACCAGGGGTTGGATAGCATTAATAATTCCCGCTCAGCCCTATGAGCGGGAAAACCTGTTACTGCCGCAAGAATACAAAATAAATTGCGCTGGGAAATATGTCAAATAGATTGAACCTGTTAGAGCAAAAGCTAGAATTTATGCAGCTACTTGAAAAGAAAGCATTTAGAAATAGTTGGTTCAGTTCCGACGAACAATTTCATCAGCTCTATTCACCCGATATACAGTTATTGGCACGCAGGCATTGGACACCCTTAAATATTGCCAGAAAAGCAGCTGAATTTTTAGCTGCTGAATCCAACGTTAGGGTGTTAGACATTGGCAGCGGTGTTGGTAAGTTTTGTTTAGGTGCCGCTTATTATAAACCCGACGCATTTTATTATGGGGTGGAACAAAGAAAAAGCCTCGTAACTTTTGCTGAAACTGTCAGAAATTCGTTAAGTCTTGAAAATGTATTTTTTATTCATGGAAATTTCACCCAAATAGATTTAAGAAAATATGACCATTTCTATTTTTATAACTCCTTTTATGAAAATCTGGCGGGGACTGATAAAATAGATGATAGCATTGATTATTCCGGAGAATTGTATAATTATTACAATCGTTACTTATACAAACAACTAGATCAGGTGCCAGTGGGAGCTAGATTGGCAACTTTTCATAGCTTGGAAGATGAATTACCTCGAAGTTTTCATATAGTAGGGTCTGAAATGGACAATCTTTTAAAATTTTGGATTAAAGTGTAATTAAACCTTAATGGAAACGATAATCGATTTTGACAATGAAATTCAGGAAATCATCAGCAATTTAAAGCAGGTAAAAGGGTATCTGGATTGTGAGAAGATAATTATCCACCACATAGGATGCAATTTCATATTTGAAAAAACTGGTAAGCCATTAAAGATATATATTGAGTCGCATCAGATAAATAAAACACTTAATCGGAAGTAAATTTTTTGGGGGAAACATCATCACCATGTTTAAATATTTTGATCAGTATATTAATCAGGTCGAAGATTCGTCCATGTTGCACGCCTATGATAATAACTTCCCTCAGTTACAGGGTCTCTATATCGGAATTTTTGGTTTTGCCAAAACGAAACCTTCTATGTTTATTCCTTTGGATAAAATTGATATGGTGACTACAGGTAATGTCCATAGCAAAAGCCTTAGGCAATTATTGTTCGAAGTTGAAACTGTCAGGAGTGCAATTATTGCTATATATAAAAGTTTTACGTTTGATTTTAATTAAATCAGCATTAATTTTAAATTATCAATTAATGTACTATTCATAGGGTTGAATAGTACAGATCCTCTCAGATAAACTACCTGAAAATAGTATAATAAAAATATTACAATTATTAAAGTGCAAAAATATGCCAATAGCATCAGACGAGTACAGGTGTAAACTGATTAATAATTTATTATTTGCTTCCAGTCAGGATGAGGTTAAGCGGTACGTAGATGACGGCGTTCAAGAATTAAGAAATCACCAGGCAAATGGTCATATTGTGATTCGTTTTGTAGATAAAACTATAAAGCAACTCGAACAATTTAATCCGTTAAATAAAAATTCACAGGAATGGAGTAATATTAAAATGGCCAGGATTTACCTCAATCGCATTAAACGGCAGGTAATTGAACCTTTAAATTAACGCATGGAGGAAGAGAAATATTGAAGCAGATTAGCAATTCACGTTGAACAGTTTAAGGATGATGATTTGTTCAGGTTTTTGGTTATCATTTTCCTGCACATTTTGCAAAACGGACTGGAGAAGCTATCCGAACATGATTTTGATTCCGGAATATGGCGCAACATCCTGTCCGCCTTGACCTATTTAAAAAAAATGAACAATAACCGAGAAAAAATAGAATAATGAAAAGTGATATACAGGGCTATAAGCACGGCTATCTAAAAAGTGCTCTTTCTCTTAAGTGTCCCCGGTGCAGAACGGGTTATATGTTTAAAACTAAAAGTTCCTATAATCTGCGACATTTTATGAAAATGTATGAAAAATGCCCCTTGTGCAGCCAGCAAATGGAAATTGAAATAGGTTTTTATTACGGCACCAGTTACGTAAGTTATGCACTATCAATAGCCATTTCTGTGGCAACATTTATTGCCTGGTGGTTATTAATCGGAATTTCCGCGCATGATAACCGGGTATTTTGGTGGATGGGCATTAATATAGTTTTATTAATTCTGCTTCAGCCTTATTTAATGCGATTATCCAGGACACTGTGGTTATCCATTTTTGCCAGTTACAACCCAGACTGGCGATTGGAAAATGCTGAAGAACCTGAAAGAATAGTTGCTGAAGAAATGAATAATTGGTAATCCGACTTTTTTAGTATACTATTTATAGGGCGAAAAGAAATGACGGCAACGGGTTTTTAAGGACCAATCAGTTTTGGTAAAAATATAATCTCCTCAAATCACCTAATAACATTTATATCGAATATCAATGACTGACTCGTTGCTATTTTTATCATCCTTATTATTCCTAATAGCCGGAGTTATCGTGCTTCCATTCCTTCCGTATAAATATAGGGCTAAATCAGGCTTTCTTTTCGTACTATTAATTGCTGCTTCTACCTCTATTCCTGCTTTCAAAGCGTTAAGTGGAAGTGCCTTTAATATGATAGTAAAAGACATTTCGGTTTTTGGGAATGTCTCCCTTCAAACAGACGGTTTATCAGCTTGGTTTATCCTGATCATTAATTTGACCTGTATTAACGGGGCATTTTACGGTATTGGGTATATGAAACAATATAATCAGCAGCGGGCTAATCTTTCTTTACACTGGATGTTGTTTCTGTTGTTCCAATCTTCGATGCTTTGGGTTTGCATAGTACAAAATGGTTTAGTTTTTCTGATTGTATGGGAGCTGATGTCCATTTCTTCCTTTCTGCTGGTCATCTTTGATCACGAGAATAAAAGAACACTTCAGGCGGGAATAAATTATCTCGTACAAATGCACATTGGTGTACTTTTCCTTGCTTCCGCATTCATCTGGGTCTATTTTTCTGAAGGTTCATTTGAATTTTCAGCTATTGACAAATTCTTCGCCTCAAATTCAAATCTTTGGCTCTTTCTCTTATTTTTTGTTGGGTTTGGCATTAAAGCGGGTTTTATTCCTTTACATTCCTGGCTCCCGCAGGCGCACCCGGCAGCGCCTTCGCATATTTCAGGAGTTATGTCTGGCGTCATTGTTAAGCTGGGTATTTACGGAATACTCCGGATGATTTTTTTACTAAAGCAGGATTATACGGTCATTAGTGAAATTATAATCATCCTTTCTGTGTTTACAGGACTCTATGGCATCCTGAATGCAGCGATTCATCGGGATTTTAAAAAGATGCTTGCCTACTGCACCATTGAGAACATCGGAATTATTGGAATTGGCATAGGCATTGGCCTAATGGGAATCGGTAGCGGAAATTCTGTTATGATAATCTTAGGATTTGCAGGAGCTTTGCTACACACTTTAAATCATTCACTTTTTAAATCACTCCTTTTTTTTGCTGCTGGTTCGGTATACCAACAAACGCATACCCGAGATATGGAAAAATTAGGCGGATTGGTAAATACCATGCCGCAAACGGCTACGTTTTTTCTGATAGGCGGAATGGCAATCGGAGGGCTACCTCCATTTAACGGGTTCGTTTCAGAGTTTCTGTTATACAGTGGAATTTTGCTTGGCATCAAATCCGCCGGGATTGCTAACATAACCCTAATGATATTTTCACTGTCAGGTCTTGCATTAATCGGGGGAATTTCGATGCTCACTTTTACAAAAAGTTTTGGAACCATATTTCTTGGTAATCCACGAACTCATTTAAATCGGCGACCTCAGGAAGTTACATTAAGTATGCGGCTTCCACAATATTTCATTTTAATCATAATGCTTTCCATTGGCCTGTTTCCTCAACTTTATTTTCATGTA
>JAYVXJ010000325.1:0-1938 GCA_043785285.1 Chitinophagaceae bacterium | reverse complement strand
TTTTAACGATGCGGATACAAAAGAAATATTATTATATGGCCTAAACGATAATGATTATTTTGATATTGCCCCGGAGGCCAAGTCACGAATAAAGATCCGAATCATTGGCGGAAAAGGTAATGATACTTTCAATATACAGGGTCATGTACGCAATTACCTGTACGATCTTAATACGAAAGAAAATCATATCATCAATCATAATGATTCTAAGATATTGACATCATCTGACCCACATGTAAACGACTATTCAACCATCGCTTATAAGTATAACACATTAAAATTCCCACGTTTATTGATTGGTTATAATCAAGATGATAAATTTCTTTTAGGAACCGGTATTGTTAAGCGCACTTATGGTTTTAGAAAAGAACCTTATTCCACTGAACAAAAATTATCAGCTTTATACGCATTTAACCGTGGATCCTACCGTATTAACTACCAGGGTGAATTTAATCACGCACTGGGCAATACCGATTTGCTGGTAAATGCTTCATTGGTTAATCCTGTATTAAATAATTTCTTTGGATTTGGGAACGAAACTGTTATAGATAAAACACAACATCCCGATTTTTATACAGTGAGATATAAATACCTCGATGGCGAAGTCCTATTCAGGAAAAGATTTAATAACATACTGCATATATCAGGAGGCCCCGTTTTTAATCATTACTGGGATAAATATGAAAACAATAAAGACCGGATATTGGGCAAACCGGGATTGCTGGGATTAGACTCGAGCAATGTTTACGAACGTAAAACATACATGGGTGGTAAATTATTAATCCTTGTTAATAATCTTGATAATGTATTAATGCCTACCAGGGGTATTAACTGGACAACAGAATTCACTGCCTTAGGCGGTTTAACCCCAGGAAGCAAACCTTTTACCAGCATCAGGTCGGATATGGCTATACACGCCAGTCTTAGCGACCCTGCAAGATTAGTTACCGTAGTTCGCATCGGTGGTGGCCATATCTTCAGCAAGAACTATGAATATTTTCAAACAATGAATCTGGGTGCCAATAATTTTTTAAGAGGCTTCAGGAAAGACAGGTTTTCAGGAACTTCCTTATTTTATGCAAGTGTTGAATTCAGGATGAAACTATTCGAATCCAAATCATATCTCCTGCCAGGTGCCGTGGGACTGATAGGTTTTAATGAGATAGGAAAGGTTTGGCTAAAAGGTGAAAAATCGAGCATCTGGCACGACTCTTACGGCGGCGGATTTTATTACGCCGCATACAATTTTGCACTGGTTTCTGCTACAATTGGTTATTCCAAGGAAGATAAAATATTCAATTTTTCTATAGGAACTAAATTTAATATTACTTTTTAAATTACCATATGGATTCTACTATTTATAAAAAAACCGAGTCATACGTTACCGATTTATTTGAGAAATCAGATGTTTCACAACTGTTCTTTCACAATTTACATCATACAAAAACAGTAGTTCGCCGTGTAAAAGAGATTGCCGCCCATTATGATCTGGGAGAAAGAGATATGCTTGCATTATTTATCGCAGCCTGGTTTCATGATACAGGTTACCTGATCGGCGGTGAAAAAGACCATGAAGAGAAGGGAATTGAAATGGCACGTTCTTTCATGAAGGAAAATATGGATGATCCTGAATTGACTGAAGAAATAGCGGGTTGCATTTTAGCAACCAGGCATCCGCGCAACCCGGTTAACCTGTTGCAGGAGATAATGTGTGATGCAGACACCTATCATTTAGGGACTAAAGATTTCAAGGAAACCAATAAAGAGGTTTTTAAAGAAATAGGCCTCAAAGAGACTGATATAGCCAAAGAAGACTGGAATGAGCGGGCACTGAAATTTTTAGAATCACACAGTTATTATACGGCCTATTGCAGGAATTTGTTGGATGAAAAAAAGAAACAGAATATGAAAAAACTAAAAAGTAAAACTGACAATGGC
>JAYVXJ010000324.1:0-1938 GCA_043785285.1 Chitinophagaceae bacterium | reverse complement strand
CCAACTGCACATTACCACGGCTTTTCTTCGGATCAAACAGCCATGCATAAGCGGCAAAGCGGATATCGCCGATTCCAAAGGAATGCGTACTATGACGTTCCTTTTTAATATAGACGCCATTTACAAGACCATGTTCGTACAGGGAAGAACGGGAATTGGACAACACAGGTACGTCCAGCAGGAACGACCAGCGGTTATTAATCGTGCGTGTAATGGCCAGATCAAGACTTGCCTGGTGATTGATAACGGTGCTGCCCTCTGTTTGCCTGCTTTTATTTTCTTCCGTTCCGGAAAAATGCCGGAAGGATTTGAAATAACGCGCGCTGGCACTGAAGTCCCAGGATTTTTCATCGTTTTTTTCCGGATGAGTGAGCATGCTGGCGCCACCGGTTGAACGGATGGCGATGCAGCCCTGGGCGAGTGTTTTGGCTGAAATGAAAAGAATAAGGCCAATGAGTAAGGTAAAATACTTTTTCATAAACTTGTTTTGGTATGTCAGTATGGTGAAGCTTTTTTCATTTTTAGTTTTTGCACAAGAGGCCCCCATAAACATTTTTCCTGTTTTGGCAATGGGGGGTTGCAATAACGTCAGGCGCGATCGCGACTAAATAATAATTCATGAAATGGTCTTTTTGAAACAGATGGCTCCTCATTTTACCCAAAGGGTAAAACGGTACAATGAAAATGTACTAAGCTACATCCGGAGGCTGACCTGCCCGGCTAAGAGATACAGAAGGAATCTGTAATAAATAATGGTCTGCTGCTTTCTGGGAAACCGCTGTTTGAATTTGTATAGCGAACTGATCCTGATCAGAATAATATTCTCCGTTAAAACATTTGAATGAAGCGGTATGGGGATCGGCCTTTTTTGAATGGCCCGGAAGTTGAAGATCGTTTACCAGTTTGAAAAATTCTTCCCTTGCGGTTTTAAACTGGGTAGCTTTTTTATTGGGAATACACAGCAGTTCGAGGGAATCATTAAAGAGACGGCGTTTTACATAATTATATTGAACGCCTTCAATTTCAACTTTGCCATCCACCCGTTCAAAGTCTTTTGAATTTACATAATAGGAAAGATGGACGGCGGGAACTTTAATGGAAAGGAGGTCTGATTCGGAATAGTTATTTTCATCCAGACTTGCGATCAGCGTTTTATCTGCATGCTGTTCCATGATCGCGGTATATAACTGGTAACCTACCCAATTAAACAGGAGTATGCTCAAAAGCAATATGGCAACAATTCTCTTCACAGTCGGGGCTAAATTAGTACTTTTTATTTAACCAGATAATTTTTCTTGTCTTTCCCCACCCCGGTAATAGTGAGCTTTTTCCAGGCAGAAGGTAGTTTGGACGGAACCTGAACGATCCCTTTGTCCGTAATGTCCAGGCCGCCAAATCCCATGAGCAGACTTTGGATAATCCCACCTGCTCCGGTGGCGAAATAGGGATTGGTGCCCCCTTTTGTTTCAGCAATCACCCGGAAGGGCGGATTCAAATTGGGTAGATAAGCTTCCTGGAAATAGTGGAAAGCAGTATCTCCTTCGCCCAGCCTTGCATATAATAAAGCAAAGATAGCATGGGTCATTGCCGGCGTACCGGCATCTGGTACGCGGGACTGATAATAGATAAGGTCCTTCCGGATCCGGGCAGCATTGGTAATCAGCTTAAGCGGGTATGCCAGCAGATTTACATCGGCCTGTTTAATGCCTTCCCCATTATAAGTAGCGTGTTCGCGGGTTATGCCATTCGGGAGCTGGAGAATGGGTATATTGTCTGCAACCTGTATCCAGTCAGGGTTAGCAGTAAATCCCAATATTTTTGCAGCTTCAGAAGCATGTTGTAATAGCATTTTAGCAGCTCCGTTGGTAAATGCGTTATTGTCTACGTTCTCCGCCCATTCATCTGCGGCCACTACGTTTTTAATATCGTACTGTCCGG
>JAYVXJ010000323.1:0-1944 GCA_043785285.1 Chitinophagaceae bacterium | reverse complement strand
GTGTTTTTATTCGCATACCTATTGAGCCGCGCGAGGCCTGGATGCCGGTGTACTATGGTTATGAAGTTCAAATTGACAATCATCCCGAAACCTCCAATGAAGATGAGTATCACATCACCGGAACTTTATATTCTTTAACGAGGCCCTTGGCCAAACCGGGCAAACCCGGACCGGAATGGAACACGATGGAAATTACCCTTGACGGCTCACGCACCATTGTTTATGTGAATGGAGAGAAAGTTACCGATTATAAAGAAGGCGATCCCACTCCGGAACGAAAATTTGATTTCGAACCGTTCCGCGGCAGAAGACCAAATGAAGGCTTCATAGGCTTGCAAAATCACGGAGATGACGATATTGTATATTTTAAAGAAGTTGCCATAAAACTACTCCCCAAAAAATAGCCAGAATTATCATGAAGAGTAAAAAAACTACCGTCCCATTGACTGGTTTATTATTAACCAGGTTAAAAAAACCGGAGAGCAACAGGGACTTATCCAGGAAGATATTGCACGGCATTTAAAACTGCCAATCGGTTTTATTGGCCATATTGAAATGGAACACCCCTGTGCCAAATACAATGCAATTCATTTGAATAAACTGCCAAATTGTTTAAGTTGTTCAGCAAGGGATTTTTGGCCCAGGAAGCCGCTGTGAAACTTAAATAAGGGTGTTTATTGAAACCCGCTAAAATATTTATCCTGCCTAACCGTTTAATCAGGAGATTTTGCAATCGATGAAAATAGTTAAGCGGGCTTTGTTTTATTTTATTCTGGAAATAAGCATCCTGCTGCTTCAGGCATATTCTGTGGGTATTACCCTTTCCCGGGCCATATCAGACCGCATTTATTACTTATTACCAGTCTTCGTAATACTTATAGGCCTTATTTTGGGCCTTTTTTCTTATTTATTCATTCAATATTCAAAGAGAATTAAATCATTTTATTTATTTGGACTAAATGTCAGTTTTATTTTGTTTGCGCTATTTCTTTGTTTTTTTCGTTTCCAAACCTGGAGGGAAAATAAAAGATACGGATACAATTATGAAAGCAAGAGCATGCTAAAAACTACAGATGCAGAAGGATCGCGCTATATTGCAACCGGCTTTGACCTGTTACAGTCTAATATTGCTTCCCCTCGCAACCTCGAGCTAAAATCATATCTAACGAGAAGCAGAGATACCCTGACGGAGAATGGAAGAGATACCCTTCACATCATTTATTTTGCCTATTATTTTAGAGGAGACAAAACGAAATATTTTTCTAAAGTGTCGGTATTGGACAATAAGCCGGAAATCTCCATATTCAATGGCATTGCAGACACGATCGCCGAATATGACGCTTTGAGTAATCAAATGAATGCCAAAATGAAAAGAACGATAGATTCTTTAAAGCCCGAATTGGATCACGGTATAATTGAATTCCTGGAAAACAGGTAATAGACTAAATATTGCCCGGCATCTCCGTTACCGTCTCCTTTAATTTGAACTTTGGCTTCCATCCCCAATCCCTTGTGGCAAATTCATCATCAACCGAAAAAGGCCAGTTATCCGCAAGAAGCTGCCTTTTGATCCGGTACATAAACAATTTCAAATCCCGGAACCTGCCTCAGGAACCGGATATGTTCCATGATGTATTTGGATTTGTACACTTCCTTATGTATTCCAACACCAATATTAATAATTTATAGGAAGCTTTACTTTCTGGTCTGGAAAGGCGCGTAGTTACGCCAAGCTAGCCTATCCTCTTTCTCACTGTTAATTTAAACCCGGTGATGATCTGCCTTCCAGTGTTGAATGGCTTTTTTAATGTCGGAGTTACTTAAATTTTCTTTTAAAGCGTGGTCTGCCAAAGTTACGAACTCATTATCCGGTGCAAATCGCAGGGCGATGATTTGCGAAAGCGATAACCGGCTGTCAAGCAATTTTCCCGTTAAGGAAAAATA
>JAYVXJ010000322.1:0-1946 GCA_043785285.1 Chitinophagaceae bacterium | reverse complement strand
TGGACCGGCAACTCGCTTCTATTATGCGCTATGAGGCTAAGGAACTGGCGGTCAAGGGCAAATTAAAAACGACCATTACAGAAAAAGATATTGAAAAGGTGCTTGGCAAACCGAGATACAGCAATGACTTGTATAAGGTGGCTAATATGCCGGGGGTGGCCGTGGGACTGGCCTGGACCTATGTGGGCGGAGATATTTTGTTTGTCGAAACCAGTCTGAGTGAAGGAAAGGGAGATATGAAGCTCACCGGAAATTTGGGAAATGTGATGAAAGAAAGTGCCACTACAGCGCTCACGTATTTGCAGTCGAATGCAAAAAAATACGGAATTGATCCTGGAATCTTTAACAAGAAAACAATCCATGTTCATGTACCTGAAGGCGCTACCCCCAAAGATGGTCCGAGTGCCGGAGTTACCATGATGAGTTCATTAGCTTCCGCCCTAACGGGCAAACGGGTTAAACCTTATCTGGCGATGACCGGTGAAATCACACTCCGGGGACAGGTATTGCCTGTTGGCGGTATCAAGGAAAAAATCCTGGCGGCAAAACGGGCCGGATTAAAAGAAATTATTCTTTGCTGGCAAAATGAAAAAGACATCGAGGAAATTGATTCCAATTTTATCCGCGGATTAAAGTTTCATTATGTGAAAACGATGCAACAGGTGTTGGATCTGGCACTCGTGGAGAAATAAACAGGATTAACAGGTCTTTCACAAAAAGGAATTAAACCAAACGAATACCCTTATGTTATAATTAAATCAACAAAGATTTTCATGTTGGTTGTTTTAAGGGTTAAAAAAAGTTCCTCCATGTCTATGGAGGAATTCTTGTTTAAAGACCCCGGGTATCCTGAATATCTCTTTCTTAATAAGCTACAGAAACGTTCCTTTGCTCATTTTTAAAAGCTTTCATGGGGGTGAGGCCCAGTAGGGCAAACATGGCATTATCTTCTTCAAATGCCGGATTCGGCGTAGTAAGCAATTTATCTCCGGCAAATATGGAATTGGCACCAGCCATAAAACAAAAAGCCTGCTCAGGAATGCTCATTTCGGTACGGCCGGCACTCAGTCTGACCATCGTTTTCGGCATCAGAATGCGCGCAGTGGCAATCATACGAACCATATCCCATATGCCCACTTTTGGATTATTTTCCAAAGGCGTTCCCTTGATGCGCACCAGGGCATTGATGGGAACACTTCCCGGATGTTGCGGCAGGGTGCAGAGGGTATGAAGCATATTCATCCGGTCCTCGTGGCTCTCGCCGAGACCCACAATACCGCCGCAGCAAACACTTATACCGGCTTTCCGCACGTGGCCCAGGGTATTCAGGCGATCATCATAAGTCCGGGTACTGATGATCTCTTTGTAGTATTCCGGGGAAGTATCCAGGTTGTGATTGTAGGCATAAAGGCCTGCCTCTGCCAGTTTTTCTGCCTGCGATTCCGTTAACATGCCCAGGGTACAGCAAACTTCCATTCCCAGGGCGTTGACACCCTTAACCATGTCCAGTACCCGGTCAAAATCGCGGTTATCCCGCACTTCACGCCAGGCAGCGCCCATGCAGAAACGCGTGGATCCGGCATCTTTTGCCCTGCGTGCATAATCCAATACGTCTACGGTAGGCAAAAGCCCGTGCACGTTTACATCCGTATGATAGCGGGCAGCCTGGGGACAATAAGAACAGTCCTCCGGGCAGCCCCCGGTTTTTACTGAAAGCAGAGTACATACCTGAACCTCAGCCGTATTGTTAAACTCCCGGTGAACGGATGCGGCCCGGTAAACCAATTCCAATAAAGGCATTTGGTAGACTTCGTGGATTTCTTCTATTGTCCAGTTATTGCGGATCATGATCATTACTTATTTTAAGGGTGAACCGGTTTTTACAGGTGATAACTTAAATTGGTTTTTGGGGTAAGCGCCAGGAGGGTTTCATACATCAGTAAAAT
>JAYVXJ010000321.1:0-1949 GCA_043785285.1 Chitinophagaceae bacterium | reverse complement strand
TGCCATGGTGATTTATTTTTTCTGAATTTTTTTTAAGCGTTTTTATATTGGAGGTTATTTCGGCCAGGTTGGTTTCATTAAGAGCCGGAATTTGTTCTTCTTCAATTTCTGTGATCAGCTCGATATTAATTTCTGAAAAATTGTTTATAAAATTCAGGGGGTTCTTTATTTCATGTGCTATCCCGGATGTCAACTCACCGAGCGATGCCATTTTTTCAGATTGAATGAGCTGATCCTGGGTAGTTTTAAGTTCAGCCAGTGAATTGTGTAGTTCATTTGTTCGTTGCATTACTTTTTCTTCAAGAACAATATTTCTTTGTTTTAAGTTACGGGAACGATATTGTATAAATCCATAAAGCAGCCCCGCAGCAAAAAGCATTGCCACGATCCTGAACCACCAGGTTTGCCAGAATGGAGGACTGATTTGGATGAGCAATACTTTTTCCGGTCCGTTAAATTCATTGGCGGCATTGGAAGATTGCAATACCAGCTTGTAATTTCCAGGCGGCATCCCTTCATAACGTATCGTATTATAAGCAGGCGCATATTGCCAGTCTGCATTTTTTCCTTCAGCTTCCAATTTGTAACGGATACGCCCTTTACCTTTTGAATAATAATCAATGATGCCGGTTTCGAGGTCAATCTTGTTCTCATAATATTTTAAGGATAATCCCTCAACCTGATTGATACCGGCAGAAAGCGGAAATGGTTGCTGGTTTATTTTTAGTGATTCAAAGTACACTGATGATGGGCTGAAAACATATTTGTCAGGGTTTATCCTGTCAAAACCTATACCGCCTGTAATGTAACCTATACCGCCTGCTGTAATGTAAAGGTCTCCGTCATCATCTTTAGTTTCGATTCTTGGCACCCCATATTTTTGCGGCAAAAAGCCATCCTTTTCGGAAAGCGTGGTAATTGTACCATTCTTTGTATTGAGTTGAAAGATTGAGCGGTCAGTTGTGAACCAAATATTGCCCTTATTGTCGGGAATAAGGTCATGAATTTCTACACCGGGCATTCCATTTTCACTGGAATACTTGCGGATAACCCGGAAGTTTTTATCATACTGTATTAATTGTGTTTCTGCAATTACCCAGTAAGTCTCATCTTTTTTGTTGAAATAAATACTGTTCCACTCAATACTGTCAAGAGGGGTCGGTGTACATATCCAGTTATTATCGTGACGTGCATAAGTAAGATTGGTGGCTGCATTTTGCCTTCTTAAAAAAAGTAAATTATCTTCATTTGTGCGAATGTTTTGGATATTACCCAAATCAACTGTTCCATCAGGCAGAGACAGTATCTTTCGTGCAACAGGATCGCCGTTCACCTCTAAAATTTCCTGGTGATCGGGAAGAGAAACTGCTATGATCAACCCGTTTTTATAAGCTATAGGAAATTTATTTTCCGGATGATTGGCCAAAACCGAAATAAGAGGTGACATTTTACCGTTGCTGTCCTCGTATAGTACAGGATTGCATATCCTGGAAGCAATATCCATTTGATAATATGGCTCATTATAATCGGTCAATATCCATGCTTTTTTGTTAATGGTATCAACGTTGAAAGCGAGTAACAAATCCCCTCCTCCTTTTACTCCCTGCAGGTCTTTTACACCAAGAAGATCAAAAAAACCGGTATGCGGATTAAATATATTAATTCCATTGGGTGAACTCATCCAGATTGTTCCCTGGCCACCGTGAATGAAATGAAAAGGGTCATTACTTTTCAAACCATGCGCCTGGTCCGGATCTGCGACGTAATTTTTAACAGCAGGCGAAAAAGGAATGATTTGGTAAATACCTTTTTGCGACAATCCGCCCGACCACACCATTCCATCCTTACTGCAATAGAGAAGCAGCTTTTCGTCCGACACATTTTTCTGCTGCACAGAATCATTTGCGAAAGGCAGTTGAACCGAATTATTGGCAGGATCATAAATGATA
>JAYVXJ010000320.1:0-1949 GCA_043785285.1 Chitinophagaceae bacterium | reverse complement strand
AGCTAAATGTTAATTAAGGAGGTTAATATGCCTCCATCAATACCTCACATCTACTGTAAAGCGTCCTTCCCCAGTGCCCAGTTCGGCAGAAGCGGCATTGCTGATGCGGATGATTAATCCATTGCTTTCTTTCATTTCCGGAAGCTGACCCAATACTTTCGCATATATGGTCTTTCCATTACTGCTGATGCGGATAATGGTTCCAACGGGTACCCCATTTATGAGTGCATAATATTTCCCGTCCATCCAACCACTGGTGCTTTTAAAAGTGCCTGCCTGTCCGCTGACGGATTTATTATTACTTCCCAGAAAATTAATGCTGAAGAATCCACCTGCTGCATGAGAAGCTGCATAGCTATTAACCTTTTCGCTACTGCTGCTGCTGGATGTTGCACTGACGGTTGGAGTGGAAACCGCTTTGGCTGATGAAGTGGTCACCGTTTGTGCCGGCTGGTCAATGATTTTCGTATCTTTTGATTTCTCTGTAATTACTTCGGTACCCATTGACTGCTGAACGGGATTTAGCGGTGGGACAGAGGCAAATGGAGATTGGTCCGTTTTTACTTTCAGAAACCCTACAATGATCGGTATACCCTGCTTCACATCGTCCCGCTTGATCTTGTTCCATTTTTCCAGGCTGGTTACCGGAACATCATTATATACGGAACTGAGCCGGAAGGCCCATTCTTTTTCCTTTACTGTATGATAAATGGGAATCAGGTTCTCACCGGCAGCTTTTTTCTGCTTTTGATCGAAATTGGTAGTCGTGAGTGGAATATTAATCTGCTGTCCTATTTCGATCGGTTTGTCAAAGCTCATATTATTAAAAGAAGCAATATCGTGGGGACTGGCGTTGTATAATCTCCCGATACTGTACCAATTATCTTTTGCGATCACGGTATGAACAAGGAAGAATTTTCCATTGGTACCTTCAATCTGGAGTGCGGAATGCTGGGCAAAACCTATGGATACCAGCATAATCAGGCAAAACAAACCGGTGAGCAGGCTCTTCATGGCATATATTTTTGGATAAACGCAAAGATCCTGAATAATCTTGCAAATAAAACATTAAAAAAAGTCGGACCTGATCCAGGTAAGGCGGCTTATTTTAGTATCCTCCACGCTTTGGGAAAGTAATTGTTTATCCGGTTTGAAAGGATTTTAACCCATCCCAGTTTCTGCTGCTGGAAACTCACGGGTGTCCATCCTTTCGTTTGTGACTCCAGGGTAAAAACTTCCCGGCGCAGATACTTCAGTGCATCGGACCTGGATAATTCAAGTTCCGGGATTTGGGGGTTTAATCCGATGTTCAGGGCCAGTTCATGATCGGGTATCCATTCATCTGATCCCATTCTTCCTGCCATTACACCGGCTTTCCTCAGATAAAGATAGTTTTTCATTACCAATAAATCACTCAACAAATGGGCAGGCATGGCATGGATCCATTCCTTCCTGCGGATAAACTGAATGGCTTCATCAGGAATGAATTTCCGTAAAAAAAATTCTTCCTGTTTATTTAACAGGTCTCCCTTCTCCTTAGTCTTCGAAAACAAGGTAGTTTCTGATTTTTTTTGCACAACCGCCAGAAAAAACCCTTCTCCTTTTAATTTATCCGGATAAAACCGGTATCCATACCCTTTCGCTTTTTCCGACCGGGTTTCAACAATGTTCCAGGAAGGATCGAAGGGTATGCGAAGCGATTCACATTCAAAATTAGTTAATAAGGTATCGACGATGTCTTCATTTTCTTCCGATGAATAAGAACAAGTGGAATAAATCAGCACCCCATTTTCTTTTAAGCAATCCCAGGTATCGGCCAGAATCCTTTGCTGCCGCTGATTACAAAGCCTTACGCCAGCTTCACTCCATTCGTTGACGGCCATGGGATCTTTACGGAAGAGTCCGCTTCCGCTGCAGGGAGCGTCCACCATCAGCACATCAAAATAGCC
>JAYVXJ010000319.1:0-6601 GCA_043785285.1 Chitinophagaceae bacterium | reverse complement strand
GAATTGCCGGTAATGGTCCAATCGCTCCCTAATATTTTCTGCACAAAGATCAACCCAACCTACGATCCCTTTAACGAAGGTATGTTCCGAAGCGAGTTTTAAAAAAAAATCATTTTCGCTCTCCGATTGATTAACCTGCACCAGCATACAGCCATCCATCGCATTCGCTTTTAACAAAGGCTGAATATCGCCGGGAAGAAAATCCTTTCTCAAAACAGCCATATCATCTGTGATCCAGGAATTCCGGTCGGCGTCATAATCCCAGAAGTGAACATGGCCATCAATTTTTTGCATACAAAAACAGTAGTTGAAAAAAATAATGAATTATCTGAAGGAATACGAACTCAATCCCATTCAAGGATATATTAGCAAAGATTTTTAAACCCCGGGATTGTCCGCAAAATGAAGATAAATGATTTTCTATAAAAGCTCCCTCCCCAAATCAAAAACACGCATTAAAAGGGCACTCACCTAACGAACTATACCGGCTTTGCAGAAGCTGTCCTTAACAACCTCCAAAATGTGACATGAATAGCAAACCAGCTTTCTAAGAAGGGGTTATTCAGTTTTTATTTTAACAAATCTTACCTCCCCGGACAACCCTTTTTCTACTTACTGCATTCATATCTTTAGAACTACCAATGCCATCGAATAAATGGATATATCTGAACTGGTCAGGGAAGCAAAGCAAGGGAGCGCGGCTGCGCAGAAGTGTCTGTTTGATCTGCTGGCAAATAAAATGGGGATGCTTTGTCGTCGTTACGTGAAAAACAGGGAAAATGCTGAAGAAATAGTTTTGGATGGCTTTTTAAAATTATTCAGGGGATTGACCAATTTTCATTATGAAAATGAAGGGACTTTTTATGCATGGGTAAAAAAGATCATGGTTAATGAATGCCTGATGTTCCTTCGAAAAAAGAATGTATTTACCCTGATAACAGAATCAGTAGCAGAAGAAATCCCTTTGGATGAAGGGGTGTTGAGTCAATTATCCGCTTCGGAAATTTTTTCCCTGATTGTGCAACTTCCGGTAGGTTATCGTACGGTTTTTAATCTTTATGCTATAGAAGGAATGAATCACAGAGAGGTGGCGGGTTTGCTGAATATCTCGGAAGGCACATCTAAATCCCAACTGAGTAAGGCCCGATCCCTTTTACAAAAAATGGTACTACAAAATGGAACTGAATATGTTAGACGAAAAACACCATAATCAGATTGATCTGAAAAACAGGCTGGAAGAATTATCCGTTCTTCCGGGCGAAACCGGTATGGACAAAGACCTGGCCTGGGATAAACTATATATGCGCCTCCACAAAAAACCTAAACACCGGATAAATGGCTGGTATTGGACCGCAGCTGCTTGCGTGCTGCTGACTATATTTTTACTCAGAATAATCGGCTTGAATAAAGAAAAAAATCTGGTTAAAAACAATTCCGAAAATACGCAAATCCATTCCGCTGTGGCATTGCAGCAACCTGTAAAAGAAACAAATCCCATGGAAGCAGAAATGCCGGTTGCAAAAAACAAAAGGACAATCCAAACAAACATTCAATCAGCTCATAAAAATCCAAATTCATTATTGACCAGGAATGGCAACTCCAGGCATCAGCTGAATGATGTTCCATTATCTGTCCGGAACAGCGATCAAATGCCTATTCAACCCCCACTTCAACCAAATCCTGTTCTGGTGCTGAATACTGCAGCAACAGCAAAGGCAGTTCCATCCATCTCAAAAAAGAAACTCCGGGTAGTACATGTGAATGAATTGGATGAACCGGCTGAGGAAGACTATACTCTCGTAAAGAATTCCGGCCGGCACGCCTTCCGGATTAAATGGACTGAGCAACATGTTCCGTTAAATACATCCATAGAAACCGATCATTCCGGTTATGCCATTTTAAAAATTAATCTTTCTTCCCCAAATTAAATAACATGAAAAGAATCGTTTATTTACTGATGCTCCTCGGGAGCATCAAAGGATCATTGTATGCCCAGGAAACCACGTCCATTACTAACACGGATAAAAAATTTGAACTCTCATCCGATAGATTCACCCGTCGTTTCCTCATCGACCTTGGTAAAGGAAATAAGTTTCAGATAGAATTAAAGGAGATGGCTGATTTGAGCCGGTTAAAAAACATGGATTCCCTGTTGAGGTTATTCCTGCAGGATATTGAACCCTTAAAAGATTCCTTGTCAGATGAATTATCCTCCAAAAGAATCGATTACGTAATGGATTCCTCCGGAAGAAAAGAAATCCGCTTCCAGCAATTTAAACCCAAAGGGTCCAGCTTTATAATTAATAAAGGAGATTTGGCGGCATTAAAACTGGAACAGGATACGGTTAATTTTATCGGGATCGTTTCCTTTCGGGCCAAATATACCCTGAGGAAAGTCTTTCCTGACGCGCGTAATTATCAGGTTAGTCTTTTTGTTAATCAGTTAAATGATCTGCCATCTATATTGGCTGATGGTTTAAATGATAAAATACTAAGTCTTCAAAAAAATGTCTATTCCGGCTGGGAACCCGATAAAAACGGTCAGCTTCATCTGATAAAAGATCCCCGTATTTCAGCCAGGCTTCCTAAAGGCTATTTCACCGGACATGGGGATTATTTAACTCCGGATATTTCCGTGAACGTTCAGAATTACAAAAATTATTTTATTCCTTCTTTCAGCCTTGGGGCCCGCTTAACGCTCAGTAATGCCATTTTTAAGCGTGAAATAAGCCTTCTTTGGGAACCCCAGTTTCTCTTTCAGAATACGCAGGGTAAATTGAAAACCTTCAGGAATGATTTCCTGATCCTAAACTTCGGACAAGGCCCGATAAAAGATAACAATCCACTGAAAGAATCAACCCTGATGGTCACATTTTCCATAGGTTACCTGATCAGAAGGGATGGTGAATATTTTGATAATCATACTATCCGTTTAGGAGCAGGCCGCTTATCTCTGTTTGAAGGCAAAACAAAAATAGAACCCGTACTTTACTTCCACGATTTTTTCAAAGGAGTAACGCCGGGGCTAAGATGGATTCAGAGCTTTTAACTAGCTGAAATAAGCCGGTAATTGATGGATTTGATCTAATAAAATAAGTTACCCACTAAAATCGATTGTCATTCTATTTTTCAGCCTTATTTCTTTTTGGGATATATTTTCACTCCACCAGGAATATACTGTGCTGATCACATAAAGAATTCCTCAGAAATAATTTTGCCATCCTTCACCTGATATACACATACCTCCGACATATTCGAGCGACCGCGGCCCTTCATGGTAACATCCATATCCAGGGTCAGGGCAATGGCGTTACCAGCTACGATCGGATCGGAAACCTTGATTCCGTGCACCGCCTCCACCATGGATTCAAATGCATGTCCTTTTTCAATGATGGCTGGCAGACCTTTAGTCTCCTTCTCAAAACCCGGACTAGCCTCCTGTTCAATACTAATGGCATCCTTGGAAAATAATTCATTTTGGGCAGCTTCAAACTTTCCTTCAGCGGAAAGCGCGTGCAGACGGGCTGCAACTTCCTTTGTTGTCATACTGTTTGTTTTTAAAATTGTTTTTAAAATAATTGATTTGTTTCAAATACAAAATTAATTAGTTTTAGTGTTGATTATTTCATATGATTTTGAGCTTTTTATAGTATACCAGCAAAGTTATATTTTTATCCCTATTAGAAACCACCTATTGTTTTTTTTCTGACATTCGTACGGCTATTCTGCAAGTGGCCTGGGCGCCCGGTCTTCCCGTTCACCATTTCAGAGGAGCCTGGCTTGCCTGCTTCAGGGATAGACCCACTTTTTAAAAAATAAATAACATCGGTAATAAACAGGAGGATTTGTAAAATATAGGCAGGCAAAATAAAAGGACCAGCTAATTTGTAATTTTTATGCCCTGCTTTTTATTAAATAAATCATGAAATTAGTAGCTGATATCTTCATTGCCCTGGTTGCCTTTGAGCATCTCTATATAGTATGGTTGGAAATGTTTGCCTGGACAACCAAAGGCCGGAAAACATTTAAATCGTTTCCGGCAGAACTCTTTGAGAAAACCAAGCCCATGGCAGCCAACCAGGGATTATATAATGGATTCCTGGCGGCCGGACTCATCTGGTCGCTGTTCATTACAGATCCGATCTGGCACCGGAACACCGCCTGCTTTTTTCCTGGCTGCGTTATTGTGGCTGGTATTTACGGTGGAGTAACCGTTCAAAAAAGCATATTTTTCATTCAGGCTTTTCCTGCAATCATTGCGCTTTTATTTACGCTGAACGCATAACGCTTCGGCAACCTGTGCCATAACTTCATTAATGGCACACATACAGGCAAAGCGTTCTGCGTTCTTCTTTCGGCGGTTAGCGTTAATCCACCTTCGTAAATGGTTTCGAAAAATCAACAGCCGCTCTTCCTTCACAACTGTCTTCCACGAGGGTTATAAAAAATTGATTGCCGGTAATTTTATATTTGTATTTACCGGTGCTTTCCCCGTCGCATTGACTCCCACCGCTTACCTTTTTAAAAGTAAGGATATTATGATCAACCCGGTAAGTCATAACTTCATCTTCCCCACCTGTAAGATGGACAAATACGGTATCCGGTTTAAAATCCCATACTGCTTCGGTCATCTGTACAGGCTGACCTTGCCCCTGGGGAATTCCCATATCGCCCTTCCATTTGGTGTTGGCTAATTGCGCCTTACTGGTTATCATAATAAAACAGGTAAAGGCCATAAACAGAAATACTTTTTTCATATGTGTTAGCTTTAAAAGTTTTACAATCCCATTTTTTTATGATTCAAATTTGGCTTAAATATTCGAAAACAACATAAATATGATGGAATATATCTAATGAACAAAGATAGGTTGCCATATAATTTGTTGCAGGAACACCCATTTTTAATCAATCGATTCGCTCCTCCTACCCTATTCATTCCTGTAAATGATTCCGTAAGTCTTAATTACCTAAAGTTGATATTACCTGATAATAGAAGCAGAAAACCGGCTTAGCCTGTAAAAAGATTAAAAGCCAATATTTTAATTGTGTTTTCGTTATAAGCTGCTGTTTCGACCCATTCCAAATTCCATAAAATAAATTTGCATTTCTTAGATTCGTTCATTTACTTTGTATTTCAAAGTGCTTTTTAAATGAATAATGCCACACAAAATCTCGAAACCTTACAGGACATCAAACGAATGATGGAACGCAGCAGCCGTTTTATCAGCTTAAGCGGGTGGAGTGGAATCGCAGCCGGCACCTGTGCTCTGGTCGGGGCATGGATAGCCAATAATCGCATCAAACTATATTATGAGAATGAGTTTCCAACCGGCTCCGCCTGTCCGGTTTGTTTAAAAAGAGATTTATTAATTATCGGGTTTTGTGTGTTTGTCGCAGCTTTTACAACTGCTACTGTATTTACCTTTTTAAAAAGTAAAAAAGAAGGAGTAGCCATCTGGGGCAATTCGGCCAGAAGATTACTCTGGAATACGCTGCTGCCTATGGTCGCAGGTGGTTTCCTGCTCTGCCGTATGATCGAATTAAAGCAATACGAATTCATTGCTCCGGGATCGCTTATTTTTTACGGACTTGCCCTGGTCAATGGCAGCAAATACACGATGGGAGAAGTAAGATATCTCGGTTATGGAGAAATCATTCTTGGAATCTTCAACCTCTGGGCTTTTCATTCAGGACTGATTTTCTGGGGACTGGGTTTTGGCGTATTGCATATCATTTACGGCGCTTCCATGTGGTGGAAGTACGATCGGCTATCCCCCGCAACAAAGAGAATTAATACAAATGAAGCTAATCCGGATTAGTGCATGAAGAATCCTATTGAACAGTTAAATAAAATTTTTGACAGCCGTATCCGCCTGGGCATCATGAGTGCATTGATGGTAAATACCCGCATCAATTTCAACGAACTCAAAGAACTGATCCAGGTTACCGATGGCAACCTCGCCAGCCATTTGAAAACACTGGAAGAAACCGGATATATTAAAGTGGAAAAGGGATTCATCGGAAGAAAAACAAACACGACATATACCGTAACTAAAACGGGTGAAAAAGCATTCAAATCGCACCTGGATGCACTGGAAAAAATGATCAGATCTATAGAATGATTTTTTTTACCATTTCACTTTGAACTACAAAGTACTTTTAAATGAAAAACAGTATCACTTCAACAATTGTCGCAGCAAGAATCTGGATTTTAACAAGTCTGGTTTTTGGAACAGCATGGTTGTTCTATGATCTTTTTATAGGCAGCCCGGATATGTTTTGGACAAGCATTCCGGCAACCATCTGTGCCGTCATTGGCAGTTTGCCGGTACTGTTGGTGCTGCTGATTTCCTTACCAGTGATCCAAAGAAAATATACATCACGCCAAAGCAAGACTATCCAACTCGTGTTTGTATGCCTGATGGCTACGCTGCTATATGGAATTTCCGGAGCCTTTATGTTCACGTACTGGTCATCCTATAATAATAATCCCTGGTCCGATTTTATTGGATACGGCGCATCCTTTATGGGCGCCCTTTTTTCCGCCGCACTCGTTGCTATTTTCTTTTCCAGGGTTCAATTGTCCCACTACTTTTTTACT
>JAYVXJ010000318.1:0-1952 GCA_043785285.1 Chitinophagaceae bacterium | reverse complement strand
ACTTCAATGTAAATATTAGCTGCGCTATACTGATATTGAAACAGCTGTTCATTATACGCCGCATTGGCCTGTTTAAATTGAGCTGATGCTTTTTCTATGGCTGCGTTACGCTGTCCGAAAGTAAAAGGATTCCATTTGACCAATGCGCCCAACGCAGAACCGGGAACAAAATTCAAATCATTGCTTCGAGAGGGGGGACCGCTGATAGGCAATAAAAAACCGGGATAACTCATGCCGGTAATATTATTAATAGTAGCGATGTTTACCTGGTAACCTGCGGTAAGATCGGGAACCAGGCTATTTTTGGCTAATTGAATTTCCTGCCGGGCTGCCGATGCCTGCTGGCGATACGCTTCAAGTTGAGGGAGATTGGTTTGCACCTTTTGCAAAACTTCCTTTATTGAAAGGGTCGATTGTTGCGCAAAAACAGACGGGATACTGATCGTTAAGAAAAATATGAACCAAAGCTGCCAGACTAACTTTCTTGTGATGCCCATCTTGTTGACATTTCTATAAGCCAACAAACATAAGAACCAATTTGGGAGAAATTTAGGCGCCTTAGTTATCTGAAGATCAATATCATAGAATATATTTCCTGGGCATATTTGAAATCAATCCTAAAATCGTAAAACTGACAAATTTGCTTTACCAGAGCAAGGCCAAGTCCTGTGGATTTTATTTCTTCACCTCCTTTTCTAAACCGTTCAAATAGTTGTTCAGGAGCGATTTGAGTTGCCCGGCCTGTATTTACAATTTTGAAGTAATGGCTATTCAACTCCATATGAATATAACCTGAAGGGATATTATGAACGATCGCATTTTTGACGAGGTTATTGATTAAAATTTCCATTAAGGATGAGTTGGCAGTAATAGATACATTTTCCTGAACGGATTTTGTTATGGAAGGAAGCTCATCTTCGTAATATTGTTGATAGGTAATGATTAGCTTATCCAGCAAAACGGACAGATTCACGAAATTTTTTTCGGGGAACTGGTTATTCTCGATCTTAGCCAGCAATAATAAACTCCTGTTCAGTTGACTTAGCCTGTCATTGGCCTCTGTTATGTCAGCCAGTAAGAAGGCTTCCTTTTCTGTAATATCCGGCTGATTAATCAGCAGCTCAAGCTTAGAACGGATAATGGATAATGGCGTTTGTATTTCATGTGACGCATTTTCTACGAACTGCTTTTGATTATGGTATGCCTGGTTAACCTTAGCAATAAGATGATCAACAGCAGCATTCAATTCATTAAATTCAGTGATGCCTGTTTGTGTCGGCAGTTCAAATGATTGCTTTTTAGTTATATCATATGCATTTAGTTTTTTAAGTGTCGACCGAAAGGGCATCCATAAGGTTCCGGATGTTTTCCGATTGATATAAATAATAGCAACAAAGAGCAATACAAAAATACAAGCTTCAGTAATAAACACCTTAATAACCAAATGACTGATTTCTTTCGATGATACATAAGTAGTAAGCTGGTAACGCTTATCCTCCCATATAAACTCCTGGGTTAATCGTTCAAAGGGCAACCATTTCTTTTGATCTGCATAATAAAAAGAAGTATCACGCGCCTCATTTAACCAATTCTTCTGTACACTGCCGTTCTCAACAATATCATATTCTCCCGCAATATGTGTTGTGATCATTCCCTGCCGTTGCACAAAAGCCGTCCATATATTAAGCTGACTAAGTTCCAGTTGTTTCCGCTGCATATGTTTTGCCTGCATACGCATCAAAACATAAAAAAGGAGTGACCCTGCAAGTAAAACGATGAGCAGCCTTCCAAATAAGTGTTGCGTATTTCTTTGCTGCAGTGTTTTATTCATATTGTTAACTTATATCCTAATCCATATACCGTCTGTATTAAATCATCCACCCCTTTTTCTCTAAATTTTCTTTTCAGGTTTTTAATATGGGAATAAACAAAATCAAATGATGGAAGGTTGT
>JAYVXJ010000317.1:0-6608 GCA_043785285.1 Chitinophagaceae bacterium | reverse complement strand
TGCAGGAGACAAAATTAACCAGCGTGTTTATTGTAAACGACGAGAAAGGATTCCCAACGGGAAGTTTTCAAACCGTATTGGGAAATGATGCATCGTATGATTTAAGGGAAGAGATAAAAAAGACTTCCCCAAAGGAATACTTTAAAAAAATTCAAACCAGTTATGGAAGCGATATAAGTCTGAAGAATCCCGGAATTGATTCATTAGCGAGTTTCGATAATCCGGTATCTGTTCATTATGATTTTGAGTTGAAAAACCTGCTGACTGCAGATATTATTTATTTTAATCCCATGTTGGCTGAAATGCAGAAAAACAATCCTTTCAAATCAATAGAAAGGCATTATCCTGTCGAAATGCCCTACAAAATGGAGGAGACCTATGTTTTGAATATGGAAATACCCAAAGGGTACCGGGTGGATGAACTTCCTAAGTCGGCCAAAGTAGCCTACAATGAAACGGAAGGAATTTTTGAATACCTTATTCAGAAAGGAGATAATAATATCCAGATGCGGGTGCATTTGAAACTCAATAAAGCGTACTTCCCGACAGAAGAATATCCTACGTTAAGGGATTTCTTTGGCTATGTAGTGAAGAAGGAAAATGAACAGATCGTGTTTAAAAAAATACCTTAAGCGGCCCTTTTTTCTTTTTCTATCTGAACATGCATCCGGTGAAAAAACCGGTGAATGGCGGGCGCAAGAATGATCCCGATGTTCGTGATAAAAACCACGCCGCTGAAAAGTGCATAAAAGGAAGAGAACCATTTTCCGCCCGTTGTTTTGATTTCCACCACGGGCCCCATCCCGCTAAGGATCATGGATGCATTGTGCAATGCATCCAGCCAGGGGATATCTGCCGTATAGTGATAACCCAATATTCCCAGAAGGAGGCAGATTAATAAAATGCCGATTCCAATGAACAGGCTTTTCCTAATGCGTCTGCGGAACACTTTAATGGGGGCGAGGGGTTGGGATCTGTTCTCGAGCATAATTTGTGGATTGATCTCAAATGTAACAAGTTTGATTTGCAGTCATAAAGAGAACTGTAATAATAATTATCTTCTTATCTTACAGCCCTCATTTTTTGCGTGTGAAATATTTTTTGGGATACGACATCGGTTCATCGTCCGTGAAAGCAGCATTACTGGAAGCAGAAAGCGGGAAACCACTGGCCGCAACATTCTCACCGGCAACGGAAATGGCTATTCAGGCACCCAGACCCGGATTTGCAGAACAGGATCCCGAACAGTGGTGGAAGGAACTGATCGAAGCCACCCGGTTACTTCGTAAAAGACATCCGTTTAAAAAAGAAGATATCGGTGCCATTGGCATTTCTTATCAGATGCACGGACTCGTTTGCATGGGTAAGGACTTGAAGCCTTTGCGCCCGGCTATTATCTGGTGCGACAGCCGCGCAGTGAATTACGGAAATAATGCTTTTGATCAGCTCGGGCATCAATTTTGCCTGGAACATTTCCTCAACTCACCGGGAAATTTCACCGCTTCCAAATTGAAATGGGTGAAGGAAAACGAACCGGATATATATAAAAAAATAAAGCATATTCTTTTACCCGGAGATTTTATTGCCCTTAAACTTACCGGAGAAGCGGTAACTACGGTTTCCGGGTTATCTGAAGGCATTTTCTGGGATTACAAAGAAAATAAAAGGGCTAATGCCCTGCTCGATTTTTATGAAATCGAACCTGCACTCCTGGCTCCAACTATACCCACATTTGGTGAACAGGGAAAACTAAACGCATTAGCTGCGGAGCTATTGGATATTGCGCCCGGTACGCCGGTTTGTTACCGTGCCGGCGATCAGCCTAACAATGCTTTTTCATTAAATGTACTGGAGCCGGGAGAAATAGCTGCTAATGCCGGAACTTCAGGCGTGGTTTATGGTGTCACGGACAAGGCTTCTTACGATCCTCAATCCAGGGTTAATCCTTTCGTTCATGTAAACCATCTTCCGGAGGCTCCGCGATATGGTATCCTGATGTGCCTTAACGGCACGGGTATTCTTAACAGTTGGCTAAGAAAGAACTTTTTTGGCTCCGCTTCTTACGAAGAAATGAACGCAGAAGCTGAACGTGCTGAGCCGGGCGCAGATGGTGTTTTTTGTTATCCATTCGGCAACGGAGCGGAACGTATTCTGGGAAATAAAAATCCGGGTGCGCAAATTCAGGGAATTGACTTTAACCGTCACAGCAGAAATCAGGTTGCGCGTGCTGCTCAGGAAGGCATCGTATTTTCGCTGATCTACGGTACGGAGATCATGCGACCCATGGGATTACAACTTAGTCGCGTGCGGGCCGGTTATGCCAATATGTTCCTGAGTAAACTGTTTGTCCAAACCTTTGCCAACCTCAGTGGTTGCACGGTTGAATTATATAATTCGGATGGAGCGCTGGGAGCGGCCAGAGGGGCTGGATTTGGAACGAAATATTACACAGATTTCAAAACCTGCTTCCGCGGTATGGAAATCGTACAGCAGACGGATCCGGAAACAAAAGAAAGCGAACGCATCCGCGAAGTATATGAAAAATGGAAAGAAGGATTAACTAAATTGATAAAATAAAGATCGATCATGAATATCATCAAAGGCAGCCGGGAATTTTTCCCTGGTATCGGACAGGTCAGGTTTGAAGGACGCGAATCGGATAATCCACTTGCGTTTAAATGGTACGACGAAAACAAAATGATTGCCGGAAAAAAGTTAAAAGATCATGTAAAGTTTGCCGTGGCCTACTGGCACAGCTTCTGTAATACCGGCAACGATCCTTTCGGTCCGGGTACCAAACAATTTCCATGGAATCAGTCTGCCGATGCCGTGCAGGCTGCGAAAGACAAAATGGATGCTGCTTTTGAATTCATCAGCAAACTGGGTGCGCCTTATTATTGTTTTCATGATATTGATCTGGTGGAGGAAGGTACTTCATCAGCTGAATATGAAAAGCGATTGCATACCATTGTTGAATATGCAAAACAAAAGCAGGCGGACAGCGGAGTAAAATTACTTTGGGGTACAGCCAACATTTTTTCCAATCCCCGCTATATGAACGGCGCAGCAACCAATCCTGATTTTGCCACGCTGGCGTATGCCGGTCTTCAGGTGAAAAATGCACTCGATGCAACCATCGCCCTTGACGGAGAAAATTATGTTTTCTGGGGAGGAAGGGAAGGCTATATGTCGCTGCTGAATACGAATATGAAAAAAGAGGTTGAACACCTGGGACGTTTTCTCGGTATGGCACGCGACTACGCCCGGAAACAGGGGTTTAAGGGAATATTTTTCATAGAACCCAAACCCTGTGAGCCTACCAAACACCAATATGATTATGATTGCGCCACCGTGATTGGCTTTCTCAGACAATTCGGACTGGATAAGGATTTTAAGATCAATATCGAAGTGAATCATGCCACTCTTGCGGGGCATACCTTTCAACACGAACTGCAGGTTGCTGCCGATGCCGGCATGCTCGGAAGTATCGATGCCAATCGCGGGGACTATCAAAACGGATGGGACACCGATCAGTTCCCGATGCAGCTGAATGAATTGATTGAATCCATGCTGGTTATCCTGGAAGCCGGGGGACTCGGTGGTGGTGGCGTAAACTTCGACGCCAAAACAAGAAGAAGCTCAACGGATCGGGAAGATCTTTTCCTGGCGCATATCGGTGGTATGGATACTTTTGCCCGGGCGGTGATCATTGCAGATAACATCCTGCAACAATCACCCTATAAAAAATTCAGGAAAGACAGATATGCCTCCTTCGATTCTGGAAAAGGAAAGGAGTATGAAGAAGGAAAGCTGACACTGGAAGACCTTCGCCATTTTGCCAGCAGCAACGGCGAACCCAAACAGATCAGTGGTAAACAGGAATGGTTGGAGAATATCATCAACCAGTATATCTGATTATTTACACGGATCACCGAATGAAGCATCCAGCTTTTCCTTAAACTGCGCATATAGCTCACGTTTAGGTTCACTCACGGAGCTTTTGGGTACGATGAGGCCGGCATAGTTGCGGCAGCGGTCAATGAATGGCCATAGCCCACTCATATTGAGGCTGGTCACTTCTTTACCATCCGCATTGATCCAGCAGCCGAGACCTGTTTTATATCCTGCTGCTTCTTTCGGACCAAATTTTACAGGAAGAGCCGGGAACTGAAGGGTTTCCATTTCATGAACCGCTTTTTCACTTAGTACGGGCTTTCCTTCAAAACTTCCTTTATTTAACAGCATACCCAGAAAATTAATGAAATCATTGGGGGTGGTAACAGCTCCATCAGCGGCGTTAATGGCACCCCCGTTTTCATTAGTAAAACTAGTGCCTCTCATCTTGCATGGCCGGAGAATTTTTTCCTGTACAATACGGTCAAACGTTTTTCTGGTCACTACTTCCAGAACACGCGCGGCAATGTCCGGGCCGACCTGACTGAAATAAACTTCTGTTCCGGGGTTTGTCTGAATTTCCCTTTTAGCTGCAAAAGCATTTACTTCCGTTTCCAGATCCGGGTATTTACTTTTTTGGAGAAGCTTCAAGGCACCAGGCGGATCCCCCTGAATACCGGATGTGAAACTCAGGCAATTCCGGATAGTGATATAGGTCTTCATATACTTCGCAAAAATGGGAATATACTTACTTACTTTGTCGTCGAGTGAAATTTTTCCTGCATCCACATAAGCCATAACGGCTGCAGCAGTGAGCCATTGACTGGCCATACCCGCGGGAACCTGGATTCTTCCATTAAAATCGCCAACCTCTTTTTCCAGTTCTTTTTTATACACAACCTTACTGTTTTTATAAGCCAGGGCAACCAGGTTGTTTCCCAGCAGTTTTTGATTGGCTTTTAGGAATTCATCGGTTTCCGGAGAAGTGGACGGCAAGGTTTTGGATGTTTGAGAAAAGGAGATCAGCCAGAATAACAGCATTCCACAAATGACACTGAAGTGACGGCATACGAATTTTAGTTTATATGACAGAGTTTCAGGGAATTGGGATTGGTTTGAGATTTGAAACATGGTATCTGATTTAAAATAGATGTACAATGAATTTAAACAACTTTACTATAAAAGCTTCCGAAGTGCTTCAACAGGCCCAGCAACTGGCGTTCAATGAGCAGAATCCGGCTATTGAAACGGAACACCTGATGAAGGCGTTGCTTGACCAGCAGGATTCCCCGGTTGAATACCTGTTGAAGAAAAATAATGTGACCCTTAATCTGCTGGAATCAAAATTAAACGACCTGATTGGCAAAATGCCGAAGGTTTCCGGAACAGATCCGGCGCAGTCACTTAGCCGCGAGTCCAACAATGTGGTTCTCCGGGCAGGCGCCGTATTGAAACAATTTGAGGATGAATTTATTACACCGGAACACCTGGTGCTGGCCATTCTCCAGGGCAATGATGCAACGGCAAAATTGCTTAAGAATGCAGGTCTGACGGAAAAGGGTCTGGTCAGCGCAGTTAAAGAATTGCGCAAAGGTTCTACCGTTTCATCCAATACCCAGGAAACCCAGTTTAATGCCCTTAATAAATATGCGAAAAATCTGAATGAACTTGCCCGGCAGGGAAAACTTGATCCCGTAATCGGCCGCGATGAAGAGATTCGCCGGACTTTGCATATTCTATCCCGTCGGAGTAAAAATAATCCCATCCTCGTTGGAGAGCCAGGTGTGGGCAAAACGGCTATTGCGGAAGGGCTTGCCCACCGGATTGTGAACGGAGATGTTCCTGAAAACCTGAAATCCAAAACCATTTATGCGCTGGACATGGGGCAACTCATTGCCGGGGCCAAGTATAAAGGTGAATTTGAGGAAAGACTTAAAAGTGTGGTTAAGGAAGTGGCCGGAAGTGATGGACATATCATCCTGTTTATAGATGAGATCCATACCCTGGTGGGCGCTGGCGGCGGAGAAGGTGCAATGGATGCCGCCAATATTCTGAAACCAGCCCTGGCACGCGGTGAACTCCGTGCCATCGGCGCCACAACTTTAAATGAATACCAGAAATTTTTTGAGAAGGATAAAGCGCTTGAACGCCGCTTTCAGAAAGTACTGATTGGTGAGCCTAGTGAAGAAGATGCCATATCCATTCTCCGGGGGTTGAAAGACCGGTATGAAACCTATCATCATGTTCGTATTAAAGATGAAGCAATTATTGCAGCGGTTGAATTATCACATCGTTATATTACCGATCGGTTCTTGCCGGATAAGGCGATAGACCTGATTGATGAAAGTGCAGCCAAATTAAAGCTGGAAATGAATTCCATGCCGGAAGAACTGGATCAGATGGAGCGTCAGATCCGCCAGTTGGAAATTGAGCGGGAAGCCATCAAGCGGGAAAACGATGATGAGAAACTCCGGGCATTGAGTTCCGAAATAGGGAATCTCAGTGTAACAAAGGATACGCTGATGTCCAAGTGGAAACAGGAAAAAGAACTGGTGGAAAAAGTACAGAATGCCAAAGCCCAGATTGAAGCCCTGAAACTCGCTGCTGAAAAAGCAGAAAGGGAAGGGGACTACGGCAAAGTGGCTGAGATCCGCTACGGTAAAATAAAAGAACAGGAACAAATTGTTTCCGATTTTTCTGCCCAGCTTAGCAAC
>JAYVXJ010000316.1:0-1953 GCA_043785285.1 Chitinophagaceae bacterium | reverse complement strand
CATGGCCCGAGTAAAATAAAAAGCCACAAGCAGTCAGCGATAAAATAATGCCCGCCAGACCGATTTTCAGTAATCGTTTACGGCCATATTGATCAGCCCAGCGAATGGCCACCAGGGTAAATAAAAGGTTGACCGCCCCGATGATCACCTGGAAAAGCAAGGCATTCCTGCTGTCGATGCCTGCGCTTTCAAAAATACCAGGACCATAATAAATGATTGCATTGATGCCTGAAAACTGTTGCAATACCGCCAGCACAATGCCAATGATCAGTGGAAGCCGTAGAGACGGATCAAGGACGGATTTCTTTTTTACACCGGCTCTTTGTGCCGCATGCTCCATGTCCTTTAATTCCTTTAAAGCCAGCAACTGAGGCCTTACGGCAAGTAATATTTTTTCTGCTTTATCTTTTTTATTAATTGATACCAGCCAGCGCGGACTTTCCGGAATCCGGGTCAGCAGCAATACAAAAATAAAAGAGGGGATGGCCATCACCAGAAACATTGGTCGCCAGGTTTCTGTTTTGAAAAACCACTGAAAGGAATTGTTTTCAAAATTATTTTGAGCAAAAAATATGAGTAGTGCATTTGAAAAATAAGCGAGCAGGATACCGGTGGTAATGGCCAACTGATACCAGGCGACCATTTTTCCTCTTTTTTCGGCGGGCGCAAATTCGGCGATATACATGGGAGATACGACGGAAGCCATGCCGACTCCGATGCCGCCAGCCAGCCGGAAAATGACCAGCAATTGAAAAGAAGAAGAGAACGCGCAACCTACTGAAGAAATTAAAAACATGCTGCCGGCGAGCAGGATCGTTTTCCTTCGGCCGGCGCGGTCGCTTAAAATACCTGTTACCAAAACGCCGATGATGCATCCCAGTAGTCCGCAGCTTACCAACCAGCCTTCCATGGACGTCGTTAAGGAGAATTGCGATTTTATCAGCGTGATAGCACCGGAAATAACTGCAGTATCATAGCCGAACAGTAAGCCACCAATGGCTACGGAAATACAGATAAAATTAGTTTTCGAGGTGGCAGAGTGGGAATTCATTTGGCAGGCAATTTTACTTTTTTACTTAAGGCTATCGTTTGTAATCGTCATCATACCGTTTGATGTCATCCTGCTGCCAATTGCCGAAGGCAACTTCCAGTACCCGCACCGGTTTGTCTCCTTTAGCACTCAGGCGGTGACGTTCATTCGCCGGAATCCATATTTCATCACCGGTCTTATAAGTACGGATATCATCGCCCACCTGCACAACGGCTCCATCATCAATAACGATCCAGAGTTCTGCCCGGCCGGTATGCGACTGAAGACTTAACCTTTGCCCGGGCAATACGGTCATGAGGCTCACCGTGCAATCCTCATTGTTGGCATATTGATAAAAACTTCCCCAGGGCCTCGAAACAAAGGATGCATTGGGTTTATTCTCCGGAATTGGTTTTGTTTTAAATTCAGCCATTGGGTTTATTTTATAATATTATTTATGGGTTGATCCGGACAAATGCTTTGATGGTTGCACAGGATTGACCTTCACTCTCCCCATGAGGCCTGATGCTGTATTCTTTTACATTTGCAGGAATAACGAAAGTTTCTGCGTAATGCACAATAAAGGGTTCAAAATGGTTTGAAGGACTTTCCACGATGGCTTCACGGCCCTCAATAAGGTTCAACACATTTACGCTACCTCCAGTATGATGCCATACTTTCTTGGTAAACCAGTGTCTTCTGGTTTCAATAAACTCCCTTTCATGCAGACCCGTCCGTTCTTCTTTCCAGCCTTCTCCAGAAGAAAGAGGTTCACAAATATCTTTCAGTTCCCTTTTTGTTCTTTCAGGAGTAAAAGTCCAGTCTATTACTCTTTTACCATGTTCAATATTGATCGGCCGGGGTTTGCCGTCCAACCCCATTCTTCCCCAGTCCCAGAGTTTGAAAGTGAAAATATACGGGGT
>JAYVXJ010000315.1:0-6620 GCA_043785285.1 Chitinophagaceae bacterium | reverse complement strand
GGTAAGTGAAATCATATTGTACGTTACCGCCGGGGCTTAATTCAAATGAACGATCGGAGTATAAATGTATTTTGGTTAAAGAGATAAGTGAATACTCCAGCTTATTGCCTGCTTTTTTAAATTCATCCATATTATTGATCCGGATAAATTGTTTCACAGAAGGATGCACATATTTTTCAATATATTGATCGAAGTTTTTTTCGAATGCTTTATAATCAGTTCCATTTTTGAGCACCAGATAAGTATGGAAATTATGGTTGTTAATTGCCCCCAGGTATAGTTCACATTTTTCATGGAAAAAAGAAAATCAAAATAGAAATGCGAATTGTGCGGAATATCTTTTATTACTGCTGTTATTTTATATAATGTGCTGTTGTTGTCCTTTGTTTCGATTGTTTTTCCCAAATCATGTACAGTTCCAAATTATTTTTTTGCGGTCGATTCCGTGATTACAACTGTATTGGGCTCATTCAGTGCTATTCTGGTATCCCGTTCAACTGCCGGCAGGGTAAACACTTGGAAGAATGTGGAATCTACATGGGCTACCTGATCTTCATTTAAGAATGCATTTCCTTTTTTAATCAGTTTGCTCCCGCTGGACGCATAAATGCGGGTGTATTGTTCCGCCTGAGGGTAATCTTTCTTCAATAGCTGACCCATCATATCCGATGTCACCGGCAAGTGCAGTTCGCTGCCGCCAAAACGGATATCCGAATTGATGCGGTAAATATTTTCTGCTTTCTCATTATAGCGATCAAAACTCATCTCTCGATACAAACCCCTGTACGCTATTGGTCAAGGTGTGTCGGGGGTTATCTGCAGTGATCCATTAAGGAGGCATTACCGAATGGCCAACTGCGCCCTGGGCGCTCAGGTTTTCCGTCATCCGCTTTTGAAAGCTGGGTATTCAACGCTCCTGAATGCAAAAGCCCTGGCTTACGCCAGAGGCTTTTGTTGCCCGATGAGGATTCGAACCTCAACAAACAGAGTCAGAGTCTGTCGTACTACCGTTATACTATCGGGCAATAGCGGTAGGATTATTTCCCTATCTTTATTTTTTCGGCTGCAAAGATAACGGAGGCAAGTGAAATTGCCATTTGTTTTGACCGGCAGGAACTATGTCATATTCAGCTGATAACCATGTGCTTATGATTTATTCTCCAATATATCTTCTTTTTTCGAATTATTTTATCATTTAAGTTACAAACCCTTCCCGGGCAGTTACTAATATATGAACGCGAAGACGCTATTTTCTGATTCAACACTGGTAGAAGCCATCAAAAACAAGAAAAACCTGGATCAGGCAGTCTTACAGCTTTACCAGGAGCACGCCGCGGTCGCCAGATCTTTTATTATAGGCAGAGGCGGAAGTGAGCAGGACGCTGATGATATTTTCCAGGAAACCGTGATCTCTTTTATAGACACGGTTCAGAAAGGAAAGTTCAGATTCGAATCCGGTATCAGAACCTTTCTCATCTCCATTTCAAAAAACGTATGGCTGAATGAAATGAGAAAACGTCAGCGGTCAGATAACCGGGAAAAAGTTTTTGAAACCGGCCGTGACCAGGGGGATGCAGATATCAGTGAGGCGATCGGCGACCGGGAATTAAAACAACAGTTACAAAAACTGCTTGCTGATCTGGGAGCGTCCTGCAGAAAAATTCTTATCCTGTTTTACTATGAGAATTTATCGATGAAGGAAATGGTCGCTCACCTGCACTACGAAAATGAACAAGTAGTTAGAAATAAAAAATATAAATGCCTGAAACAACTAACGGATATGTTGAAAGAAAATCCGGTTGCAGCAAAACAAATAAATGAACTGATTAATAAATAGAAAGCCATGTTGCAGAATAATGAACTTTTACTGATTGACCACCTGGATAAAAACCTTTCACCGGAAAAAACGGCTCAGGTTGATACACTGATTCGTAACGACAAGCAGGTCGCTACTGATTGGGAATACCTGAAAATGGCCGTGGAAGCAGTTGAACTCGGAGCAATCCACGATCAGGTGGCCAGCGTCCGTCAGTTGTACAAGGTTAATCCTATCGGGGGGGGTACCAAATCTTCCGGAGGCGTGGTTCGCACTATGTATAAAACAGGTCTCCGTATTGCTGCTATATTAATTCTGTTGATGGGTCTTTCCATATTTTACAAATACAGCACAGTGAATAGTACTTCCGTTTACCACCAGTATTTTACGGATTATACATTAAGCACTCCCCGTGGAGAAAGTAATCAGAATGCGTTAGATATAGCTTATCGTATCAAAAACTGGAACGGGGTAACCGTAGCTTTCAATCAGGAATCTAATAAAACCAATAAGTCTTATTTCCTGGCAGGAATGGCCGCGATGGAATTGCAAAAATATCCGGAAGCGGTTTCTCATTTTGAACATATTATGGCCACCAATGCAAAGTCGGGCGACAACTATTTTCAGGATGAAGCTGAATATTACCTAGCCCTGGCCTATCTGATGAGTCAACAAACGGATAAAGGAGTTGACCTGCTGAACCATATCCGGGAGAATAAAAATCAACTGTATAATCCCCTGGCCCGGCAGATATCGTCTACTGACTTGAAAATCATTGAGTTAAAGAATAAAAAATAAGTTAGAAAAACTGGTTACATCGGCTTCCCGGGAGGTTACTAAATAAAGAAGCGATTAACTTTACGAAAAACAACGAATCCTGAAAACCAATAAATCCTATATCCGTCAGAAAAAATCATATCCAATACCGACAGTAATTTATTTTTTTAAAAAGAACAATGATCCAGATCCAATCCTTAAACCAGTCCATTTCCTAAGAAATCATTATCCAGATCCAATGTAAAAACCAAAAATGAAAGTCGGCGTATCCCTGAAAACACAGAGTAGGTTTAGACAACGTTATCCATTTAAAATCCATTTATCAATCTATGGAAAGCGTCGACTTTTTTTTCTTTTTTTTAAAACAAGGAATGCTAAAGAGCAAAAAGATATTCCCAAAACGGCCCAACCAAAGGGCTGTTTTTTTTTGTATAACGCATCCGCATTACCCGTTAAAATCAGGTGCGACCAATACGAAGGATTCCGGTACAAAGGATTTTTATGGATAAAGTCCAGCTTGGCCTGTTGCAATGCTTTTGACTTGCTGTATCCCTGCTGCAAATAATAATGAAATTGTTTCAGTATTTCACTGGTTGACTTGTCATCGGCCTTCCATAAACTATTCACTGTACTGGGACAACCAGCGTACAGAAAAGCACGCGCGAAACTCATCACCCCTTCATTGCTGACCAGCTGGCCCTTCCCCGTTTCACAGGCACTGATGATGACCAGCTGGCAGCTATCCATCCGGAGTCCATATAGTTCCCCCAGAAAAAGGCAATCTTCCGATCGCATACCCGAAGCGGGATAAAATGCAATATAAGAGGCAGTAGGATCATTCATATCCGCCATTGCATGCGTGGCCAGATGAATGATGGGAAATTGATTCAACGCTTTAAGAAAATTTTCTTTGGTTGCCCCGGCATCGGAATATTGTTTTCCGGCAAGCAAAGCAATCTCTCTTTTTGAATCCGGTAATCTTTGCAAATATCCCATTCCTTCATTGTGCAAATCCGCTCCGTTAGCCGCAAATGGAGCAAAAGAAAGGATGGCATTGCTGAACTCCGGATCCATGGTTGCAGTTACTTTCTCCGGAATAAACCGGGAAGAAAATTGATAACTCAGGGAATGCTTTTCAATAAGCGACGCACCCGAAGGATTTACCGGAAGAGATTCAAATGGAAGAAGAAAAAATATTCCGCTCGGCACCATGATCCAGTCCTCTTTACTGCCTGCGAGCTCTTCCAAAGGCTTTATCAGTTGATTGTAAAGGGTCTGCTCTATTTTTTTCGAATCCACCTGTTTCCCATTATCTGCGGATTGCAAAATATGAATCCAGGAACTGACATTTTCGCGAATCGTTTCTCCACTATCCAATCGTAAATACCGGAAAGAGGAATGGGTAATCACAAACACATGCACCGCATCCGGGGTATTGCTTAAACTGATAATCGCCTGATGCTTGTTCAGGTTATTTTGAAGTGTGCTGACAGAAGGATAATCTTCCTGATATTTTAACTGATAATACCGGCTGTTCTTCTCCATCCTTTTCTGAACAGCCGCCAATTGCGTTTCATAAACTGATTTCTCCGCATTGATCTTTTCCGGCATTTCCACATCGGATTTTTGATCGGCTTTAATACTCAACCGGGCAATGTTGAATTTGATATTTCTTTCCTGACGGACCAGATCATCTTCTTTACCAGATGGGAAATGGAAATTACGTTCGCGCAAATTGGAAACCATTACAGAGGCTTTGTTTCTTTCGCAGATTAAAAAAGCATCTTCGAGGTAATGGCTATCCGGAATGAGATGATATAAATCGAGACAAACCTGCAATGCTTTTTTATACACCTCAGCGCTTTTTTGTTTCAACAAAATTTTGGCATCATCCATCTCATAACTTCTTTCAATATACGTAAGCAGGGAAAGTGTGCTTTGATAAGTATCAAAAGCAGATTGGAGATCTTCGGGCCGGGACGTTTTTTTATACTGCATTTCCCAGGCCGTGGCCTTTTTATACAGGGCTTTAAATAAGGTATAATAGGCAAAGCTGCCGGAAAAAACAGTTGGATTATGCCGTATCAGAGAGTCTTTAAAATTTCCGGAGAAAAAAATTACCGCTTCCTGCAGGTGTTTCAGCGCAGTTTCCGGATCAGCGCGGTAAAGGTCAAGATCACCATAATAAAGTGCATTGATTCCATCGTCCAGCACATTCACTTTCAACTTATTTCTTTTCGACCGGAACAGGTTAAGCCAAAATTGGGCGGAATCACTATGTCCGGATTCCAAGGCAACGCTGGCCATTTCATTTAAAACGCCCGGAACTTTCTCCACCTCTACTTTACGGAATGAAGCAAGGGCTTGCGGATAGCGGTGAAGACCAGCATACGCTCTTCCCATATTCATATAGATTTGATTGAGGAAAAACGTATAATTCAAGGCCGTTTGATACATCGCCAGTGCCCGGTCATATAATCCTAACCGGTAAAAGCAGGTAGCCATGTTTAACCGGACGCTCAGCGCACTAATCTTATCAGCTGGTTTTTTCTTCTTAAGGATGTTAAGCGCCTGATTAAAGTAATTTTTACTCTGAAGATAATTTCCATTGTCGTAATACAATACCCCAAGTGTATTATAAAGACGAACCTGATCCTCCGTTTGGAGAAATTCACCGGGATTTTCTTCTGCTTTCAGCAGAAAATAGTTTGCCGAATCAAAATTGTTCTGATTATAATATCCGGCACCTGCAAATACATACATTTTTAATTTCCGGGCTTCATCCGGAGCATAGGCAATTGCGTGAAGGTAAGCGGGAGTAGCTTCCTTAAATTTTCCATATACTTCAAGCAATACCCCTACTTTGTAAAAGGACTGGAATAAAATACTGTCCGTGATTCGAACTCCACGAACTAAATTTAATTGCTGAATTACCTCTCTAAACCCGTTCAATGCAGCACTATCGGTTGCCGAAGTGGCATTGGGTAAATTAAAAAGACGGTCTGCCTTAGCATATTGTCTTGTAATGGTTTTTAAGGAAGGTGACCCAGGTTCACGGCCCTTAAAGGAGAGGGTTGCCAGGAAAGGCAGGAGCATAAAAAAAACTTTCCCGGACATAAGCTGAATTTACAATGAGTTCAGATGAAACGTCCGGGAAAGGGCAATATTGTCGGGCTTTTCCGCCCGTCAGTTATTCCGGGTAATAATAATAAGCGGAGGTCTGGGCGAGCTGCTGGTCTTACCCAGCAATACGTTTTGCAAAGTGTTCAACAGATTATTGGTAATAGATGTTAAGAGCGATGGCGGGATGCTCGATTTTTTATTATAGAACATCAGCTTCAACCCGATCTTCTGAGGCGCACTGTTACTGTTGTCATTCAGCTTATAGTATATAGTGGTGTTAATCGTTGCTCCGTCAAGCGGAAGAAGCCCGAAAAGACTGTTTTCCATTGTCTTTTTCAAATCGATGAATCCGGTATGATTGTCAATTTCAATACCCTGATTTTTCGCATAATTATTGTAGTCAAACTGACAACCCGGACCGCCGGAACTTCCGGTACAAACCGGAGGTCCGTATGGATTTGCATTAAAATAAGGTGCTGCCGTGGTATCGCTCTGGGAGAGTACGTAAACACTATCCATATAAGCGACCCCGGCTATTATTAGTTGAGACAAACAGGTATCTGTAGTCCCGGCCTTCACAAAGCCTATTGCATACCGGGCACCCGTCTCACTTTTGGTGAGATTGATGGATCCCGTTTGGGAATTCAGTACCAGCCCGCCTGGCCAGGCGAGATAAGTTCCTGATACACTTCCGTTATTCACCGGAAAGAGGATATAATCCTGGCCATTCGTAGGCTGGGCAAACACGATGGAATCGCCATAATCCGGAGAATATTTACATCCCAGTAAGGGGGTTTGCGGATACGGTACGTTTGAACTGTCAGCGATAGCATGCGTGGAATCCGCCTGATTCTTTGTGGAATCCACCTTAACCGGTGGTTTGTTTAGGATTGTTTCCGCGGAA
>JAYVXJ010000314.1:0-1957 GCA_043785285.1 Chitinophagaceae bacterium | reverse complement strand
AGACCTTTTCCAAGTTAATTCCGGCTAAGTGCGTATTTACCCTGGTCGGAAATAGTCGTTCCCTGGCAAGCACAAAGCCTCAAATTTAGGGTTAACGGAATAATCGATGTTACTCATTCACCGGGTATGTGGTGGAATTATAAGGCTTAAAAGCAAAAAGAGATTTGTATATTTAGCCTATTCATGAAAGAAACCTTTGACATTCAATTTTCCTATAATGGTAATGATTATACCGGTATTGTAAGCCCTGGCGAAAGAGAAAATGATCTTACATACCTGGTTTGCTATTTCATGGTACCCGGAAGGAGATTTGAACAGACTATCGAGCTTTGCGAATCAGGAACTGATGAAACAGGGAGCTTTGAATGGATACAAAAAGTCGGGGAGACAGGACAAATGTCCACTGATCCTGGATTTATCCAAACCATCGGAGAAGCTATTGAAGATAGTGATATGTAATACCCATAAGTTAGCTTACATGAAATGGTGATTTTTTTGCATCATATTGTTTTTGGGATACCCATTTATTAACATAAATTGTACTAAATAAAATGAATAACCGTACGCATAAACTATCGATTACCTGGCCTTTGATTTGAATAGCTTCCAGAAACATATATTTGAATTTCCTTTCCCGGAATTTTTTCTCATTTGAGAATCATCTTTAGCGGATTTATCAGTAAGGAAATCAGCGGAGCAGAAAAACGTGTTTGCGGTTGCTGTACATATCCCTGGCCAACGCTGTGGCTGAATAATACCACCTGCTGCGAATCCGAAAAAACCGATTGCCCCGCCAATAATCAGGATAACAGCTATTATAATGCCTATGGGGATTGTACAGATAATGAATATGAAAAAGGACGTATTCAGTAGGTAAGAAAGAGAGCACATTACCAGAGCGGAACGAAAATATGTTCTTACCCATTTTAATAAAATAAAAAATATTTATTTACCTTAGGTGATCTTTAGTATGCTATCACAAAATAAAAATTGATTTAATGTCATCATCCCGAAAATTAAATTCTGCTGACCGGAATTCGCGACGTCGCTTTCTTAAAAATGCATTGACTGCCTCTGCAGGGTTTTATATAGTCCCCAGGCATGTATTGGGAAGAGGATTTATTGCTCCCAGTGATAAACTCAGCATTGCTTCCATCGGAGCCGGCGGGAAAGGCCAGGATGACATCGATCATTTCTTCAAAAGTGGAAAAGCAAACATTGCCTATCTATGCGATGTAGACGACAGGCAGGCTATTGAAACCCGCAAGAACTTTCCCAAGGCAAAATATTACAAGGACTTCCGGGAGATGCTTTCTAAAGAAGGCAAACATATTGATGCCGTATCGGTATCCATTCCGGATCACCAGCATGCAGTGGCAGCAATGGCCGCCATGCAGCTGAACAAACATGTATATGTACAAAAACCGTTGACACATGATATTTATGAAGCCCGTATGCTGACCGAAGCTGCTCACCGGTATAAAGTAGTAACCCAAATGGGTAACCAGGGCGCTTCGGGAGATGGTGTTCGTCAGTTGGCAGATTGGTATAATGCAGGACTTATAGGCGATGTACATACCGTTTATTGTTTCACTGACAGGCCTATCTGGCCGCAAGGCATTGAAAGACCGGTTACCGCTTCTCCGATTCCTCCTGAATTGAATTTTGACCTCTGGTTGGGCACGGCTCCCAGGAAAGATTATTTTGAAGGAATACTTCCCTTTAACTGGCGAGGCTGGTGGGATTACGGCACCGGTGCTCTTGGCGACATGGCCTGTCATATTATGGCACCCGTTTTTGCCGTGCTGGAACTCGGATACCCTGTTTCTGCAGAATGCAGCGTAGCGACAAAATACATTGAAAACTGGCATAAAGGATATTACCCCGAGAGTGGTCCGATCGCCTCCCATATTACGTTGATCTTTAAACAAAAAAACGGAAAACCTGACCTCGAATT
>JAYVXJ010000313.1:0-1957 GCA_043785285.1 Chitinophagaceae bacterium | reverse complement strand
GGCAAAGGCAGGTATTTCTTTCCAAAAATGCTACCATTCAAACCAATCAGAATACCCACCTGCCGGATGCGGGCAACGGGAAACAAAATGAAACGGCTTATTCGGATTTAGATTACGGCGAGGGTCAGAATAAAGGCGTCCAGAAGGCGACGCTCGAAAACAAACTGTATACCATCGGAGAGAATACAAAGAATAATGGTTTGCCTGGGGCTGTTATAGCAGGGTATGTCCGTGATGTAAAAACAGGCGAACCCGTAGTTGGCGCCTCTATATACATCGACAAACCCAGAATTGGTGTATCCTCTGACCAGTATGGATATTTCGCCATTTCATTACCCAAAGGTAGACATACATTAAACATTCAGAGTATTGGAATGAAGGATACCCGCCGTCAGATTCTGCTGGCGGGGGATGGTAAGATGAATATAGATCTGCAGGGACAGGTAATGACCCTGAAAAACGTGATCATTTCCGCACAAAAACTAAGTAACGTAAAGGGTATGCAGATGGGCGTGCAGAAAATAGACATTAAAACCATGAAGCAGGTTCCGGTGGTATTCGGAGAAGCAGACCTTTTACGCGTGGTACTCACGTTGCCCGGTGTTAAATCCGTCGGGGAAGCCAGTACGGGTTTAAATGTACGCGGTGGCTCAGCGGATCAGAACCTGATTCTGTTTAATGAAGCAACCATCTTTAATCCTTCCCATTTTTTTGGTCTCTTCTCTGCTTTCAACCCGGAAGTAGTTAAGGACGTTCAACTTTATAAAAGCAGCATTCCTGCAAGGTATGGCGGCCGGTTATCTTCTGTGATCGATATCAGCAGCCGGGAAGGGAACAAGAAAAATATTACGGGTTCTGCAGGTATCGGCCTGCTTACCACCCGTCTCGATATAGAAGGTCCGTTGATCAAGGATAGATCGTCTTTTATACTGGGTGGAAGAACTACCTATGCCAATTGGTTATTAAACCTTCTTCCCGATCAGTACAAACACAGTAAGGCTTCTTTTTATGATCTCAATTTAAATATCAGTCACCAGATCAATAAAAAGAACAATCTATATCTAACTGCGTATACCAGCCGGGATCATTTTAACCTGAATAGTGATACGACGTATAGTTATGGAAACCTGAACCTGTCGCTCAAATGGAAACATGTTTTTAATGAGAGAATGTATGGCGTTTATACGATGGGGTACGACCGGTACCAGTATGCTATTTCCAGTGAGGAAAACCCGGTGAATGCCTATAAGCTGAATTTCGACATTAACCAGAAATACCTGAAAGCACATTTCAATTATTATCTGAATTCTGCACATACGCTGGAATTCGGACTGAACTCTGTCAACTATAAACTGGATCCAGGCAGTTTCCAGCCCATGGGTAAAGGATCTCAGGTAATTCCGGATGTTGTGCATACGGAACAGGCACTCGAAAGCGCATTATATGTGAGCGACCGGTATACGATCAGCGACCGGTTTTCCATTGATGCCGGCATCCGGTATTCGATGTTTAATTACCTCGGACCACAAACGGTTAATCAGTATGTACCTGGTATTCCCAAAACAGTTGATAATATAATAGCCGCACATCCTTATTCCAAAGGAGATTTTATTAAAACCTATTCCGGACCCGAATACCGGCTTTCTGTAAAATATGAGATCTCCGATAGTTTTTCCATCAAAGCCGGATTTAACACCCAGCGTCAGTATATTCATGTGTTATCAAATACCTCAGCTATGGCGCCAACCGATATATGGAAATTAAGCGATCCAAATATCAAGCCCCAGGCGGGAAGCCAGATTTCTCTTGGACTGTATAAGAATTTCAAGTCCAATACCATTGAAACTTCTGTGGAAGTGTATTATAAAGAAATCCAGGATTACCTGGATTATAAAAGTGGTGCGGTGTTAGTGCTGAATCACCATATAGAAACTGATGTGATCAATACCAGGGGCAA
>JAYVXJ010000312.1:0-6631 GCA_043785285.1 Chitinophagaceae bacterium | reverse complement strand
ACAGCACAAGGGATAATCGTCTTAAGCGTTTTTGCATAAATTTTATTTTAAACTGAACGGGATCCGGACATCAGTCAGCGGTTTATTTCTGAAATTGAAATGAATAGAGATCGGCATCATTTAAAACAAACCGCAATTGAACCGGCTTGCCTTCAAGTGCATGCACATCGCTGCTGTTTTCCCAGGTCACGGTTCGTTCGATGGTGTCACCAAAAACGGGTGGACAATCTTGCAGCGTGAAACCAGGTATCGGCCTTCCGCTTGTATCCTGGATCTCAACCTGTACGCTGCCTGCCGCGGAGGTGGAAAAATTCAGCGATAGTTTTTTGCCCTCAAAAAAGAAAGGTTTGGTTGTCAGGCTGCCCCCTTCCATCGGCGCATGAACAGAAACGAAACCATCCATGCGCAGGGTGTAACGCCGAAGATCGCTGGTGGGTGCATTACTCGTCCAGGAGCTTTCCGTTGCATACAAAGAAAGTTCGTCGGGAGCGCCCTTCAGGTCAGATTTTGTTTCGATGATCCCCCATCCGATATATTGCTGCCCGTAATTCCAGGTTCCGTCCCGTTCGATACCCGGACGAAGAAAACTTTCATCCCAGCGCTGAAACTGAACTCCGTTACGGCTGCTCATCAGCATGGCGTCCGTGAGGGCGGTTCCGTAACGGAGGGAATGGCTGCTGCGCAAAGTGCGGTGTTCAAGCTGAGGCAGAGCCCGCATGGAAGGGGACCATCCGCGTTCAATATAACGGGTGGGTAATCCGATAAAAAGATAAGGGGCACGGAAATAGGGCTTTACCTGGTTGGTATAAAGTTCTATCGGCAGCGAGTCTTCATAACTTACATCTTTCATTTCACTCCAGTGAAGGAAATCTTTTGAAACAGCCGTACGCACTGCCCGGATACCTCCCTTCGTTAATGTCTGCTCGTTCGTTCCGTCTTTAAAATAGCGCCAGTAAGCGCGGTATTCGTTCCTGGCGCTGTCCCAAAAAGCAATGTTTTGCGAGTCGAATGCACCTTCTGTAATAACTGGTGCTTTACTCATGGGTAACCAGTGAACTGCATCGGATGATTTGAAAGCGAATAATCCTTTTGGTTTTTGCGAACAAACGATGGCTTTGTAGCGCGCATCCGGTGAAGCATTCGGGTTCTCATCTTTAAACATCGAAGCATTGTCACCCATGTTGAGCTGCAGGCCACCGATCTCTCCGCTGGCCAGTACAATATTATTTTTTTTGGAACCTTTATATTCGTAAAGACCCAAATCCGGTTTGCGCCAGTGAATGCCGTCCGTGCTCTCTGCGTAACAGATATAAAAAGGATGGGAATCAATGAATTTATCGCGGGTCAGTATGATCTGTGAACCGCGATAATACATCCGAAAAAGATCCCCGTCTTTGAAGACGCTATGGTATCCGCTGGTATTGCCCTCCCAGAGTTCACTATGTACAACGGCAACTTCCCGTAATACCGGATGATGCAATATGCGTTCGGCTTTCCCGGAAAGATTCTTCACCAAAAATTCATCCAAAAACAATTGCCGCTGCATGCCGATACCGGTTATACCGGAAGCCCGGTCATTTGCCTGCTGAGCAAAAGACGGAGTGGCAAAGATCATACAACCGGCAAGTGCCCACGCATAATGAAAGATTAATTGCCTGTTAAGAAATAGTTTTATTTTCATACCTCATCAGATCGTATTGCAAATTATTCCGGAATGTCGTTCCGGTTATTGAAACCGGAATGAATAGAGATCAGCGTCTTTTAAAACAAACCGCAACCGCACCGGTTTGTTTTCCAGCGAACGAAGATCGCTGTCCTTTTTCCAGGTTACCGGGCGATCCATTGTATCGCCAAAAATAGGCGCACAATCATCCAGGCCGAAACCCGGCAGCGGTTTACCGTTGGTATCCTGTATTTCAACCTGTATACTGCCTGCAGCAGAACTGGAAAAATTCAGCGACAGTGTGTCCCCGCGGAAAAGAACAGGTTTAGTGATCAGGCTGCCTCCGTCCATTGAGGCATGAGCGGAAACAAAACCATCCAGCCGAAGTGTATAACGACGCAACCTTACGCCAATGGGACGCTGGGACTGGTAGTCTTCCGTAGCATAAAGGGAAAGTTCGTTGGGTGCTCCTTCGAGATCGGATTTTGTTTCGATCATTCCCCAGGCGCTGTACTGCTGTCCGTAATTCCAGGTGCCTTCCCGTTCAATACCCGGACGGATAAAGGTCTCCGTCCAGCGCCTGAAATTTTCGCCGTCGACGCTGGCCATAATCATTCCTTCGGTCACCGCAGTTCCCTCCCTTGCACTTACACTGGATCTCAGTTCGCGGTAGGCAAGCTCGGGAAGAGCGCGCATGGATTGCGACCAGCCGCGATCAATATACCGTGTCGGAAGACCGATGAGCAGGTAAGGAGCGCGGTAATACGGTTTGACCTGGTTCGTATAGAGTTGCACCTGCATTGTATCCGAGTACTTCAGATCCGCATGATGGTCCCAATGGACGAAGTCCGTGGATGTTGCCGTCCGGATATCCCGGAGATAATTTTTATATATGCGCCAGTAGGCCCGGTATTCCTTATGGACGCCATCCCAGAAAGCAATATTCTGGGAATCGAATTCTCCGTCTGTGATTACCGGTTCATGGGTAATGGGCAACCAGTGAATCGCATCGGCTGATTTGAAAACAAACAGCCCCTTTGGTTTTTCGGAACAAACAATGGCTTTATAACGGGCATCGGGTGAAGCATCGGGGTTCTCATCTTTAAACATGGAAGCATTATCGCTCAGGTTCAGTTGAATACCACCGACATTTCCGTTGGCCAGCACGATATTATTGTGCTTCGAACCTTTGTATTCATAGAGGCCTAAATCCGGTTTACGCCAGTGAATACCATCGTTGCTCTCTGCATAACAAAAGCGGTTATGCAGATCAGCATCCGTTTCGTTTTTGTGGCCATTCTCGAATCTTTCCACATTCACCGCGCGGTAGTACATGCGGTAGAGATCAGCATCCCTGAAAATGCTGAAATAATTACTGCCGCTGCCTTCCCAGGAACTGTCGCAGGTCAGAATAATCTCCCGTGGAACCGGGTGATGCAAGCGTAATCCGGCTTTGCCTGTAAACTTATCCACCAGAAAATCATCTACAAACAATTCCCGGTTCATGCCGATATCCACCGCGTGTGAACGGGAATTATCCGTTTGCTGAGCGGGGACCGGATTCAGGAGAAACATCAGGCATGCCATAACCATAGACATAAAAGGGATACATGCCCGATGTTTTATTTTCTCCCTGCCTGGGAAAACGAGACTGGTGATAAACATATAAATCCCGGTTATCCTCTCTTTGATTGATTTGTTTTCTGAATTCAATACCCCTGATTCTGAGTGGCTTTTGGTTCCAAACTTAAAATGCTTAACGAAAGAGGCCATAAATATTTATACTCGCTTCCCGGGTTGCTTTTAAAGAACGGGATCAGAACGGAAGCTTTATTAAATCTGAGTATATCATACCAGCGCTTCCCTTCATAAAGCAATTCCAGGAGCCGTTCATTGAGGATTAGTGAATCGTTTACTTCCTGGGTACCATTTACAAAGACATGGCTGCTAAAATTGGCTCCATAGGCCCGCATCCTGACACTATTTATGTCATTAGACGGATCCTGATTAAGTGCAGTTTCCGCTTCCGCCTTTAATAATAAAACATCCGCATACCGGTATATCACCACATCATCAAGAAAATGTCTTATGCCATTATCAATCATACCGTCAAACTTCCTTTGCACGGTGGCAAAGTAATTGGTATAAAGGCCGGTCGCCGGATCTACCCCATAGACGTCAATATAAGATGCTCTTTTACGCAGGTCATCATCACTGAACCTGGAGCGGGTATCTTCTGTCAGCGTCCAATAATTGTCTCCTCCAAGTACGCCAAGGGAATCCCTTGCTCCGGGAGAAATATTAGCGGGCAATCCGCTGTACACATACATATTGGCCATAAAGGTTTCATTCGACTCAAATTCCTTGAAATTACTGGCCATAATAATCTCTTTATTGCCCTTGTTGCTGTAATCAAATATGGAAGTAAAATCGGACAACAAGGTCACGTCACTTAAGCTAATCTCAGTCAATGCGTTCAGTGCGGTAGTAAAATCTGCAGCTCCCCCTCCCAAAACTTTACCTGTCCATAAATACACATCCCCTTTAAGTGCATCAGCACCTGGTTTTGACCATCTGTTCCTGCCGGTAATAAAACTATTATCAGAGAAAAGGGCAATTGCGGAATCAATATCTTTTTTGATCAATGTGAATACATCTGCTATAGGTGATCTCACCTTGTAAATACTGGATGGATTATACCCACTCGTTGGATCCGTCACCAGCGGAACTGCACCCCAGTTTCTAACCAGCACAAAGTATAAATACGCCCGCATGGTATACGCTTCTGCAAGGATCCTATTTTGATTAGCCTGGGTTGCAAATTTGATATTCGGAACATTTTTCAGGATGGAATTGGCATCATTTACCACGGTATATATCGTGCTCCAGTCCGGCCCTGCGGCAGTAGCATCCAATGAATTATCAAAATTGCGGGTGTTGGTGGCATCCACCCCCGTAGAGGCCTTCATATCCTGACTTCTCGACTCCCCCCAGATAAAAAGGTAGGTGGCCGTTACATTCCTGAATCTTGCATACATGCCATATAAAGCTCCTGTTGCATCATTTTCCGTTTTCCAAAAAGAGGTAGTGGAAATGGAACTGACCGGCTTTAACTCGAGTTGTTTAGTACAGGAAGAAACTGAGCATAAAGCGATCGATCCGTATATCAGTGTTTTATTAAACTTTGTCATGATGATCTGCATTAATGATTGTTAAAAAGTAATCGATAAACCGAAAATAAGGCTCATCGGATTCGGATATCCATAATAAGTACCTGTTGCTTCCGGATTCAATCCCGGATACTTGGTGAAATAATGTAAATTATTACCGGTCACATTAAGCCTTGCATCTGTTATTTTAACTCTTTTGAGCAGAGCCTGCGGCAAATTATAAGATAGGGTTAGTTCTCTTATACAAAGGAAATCCAAACTTGGAAAAAACCTTGAGCTTCCTCTTCCATTCCATACATTCCATTGGCCGTTCTGATCTGCAAAATAGTATCTGGGCACATCTGTAATATCTCCTTGTTTTTTCCAGGATTTGAGCAAGTCGGTCGATAATGCATTTGCTCCTGAAAACTGGCCTTCAAGCCTTGCTCCCGTTTCATAATAAATATGAGCGCCTATTGTGTAATCCATACGAACATACAGGCTTATGTTTTTATAACTAAATGTATTTGTAAAACCGCCGGTGAGGTGGGGGTAAGGGTTTCCCATATAAACCTGGTCCTTCGTATTAATGGTATCATTTCCATCTGCATCTAACCAGTTAACATCGCCACCATATTTTGTTTTATTTGTCCTTGGAACCAGCATATCCACAGGGCCTGCCGCAGCATCTGCATCGGTAGGATAAATACTGAGCTGTTTGTAACCATACAAATCACCCACTCTTCCACCTTCCTGCAAGCCGCCTTTCCATTGGTAAGATTTTGTTTTTGCATCCCATACGTTAACGCCTCCGACCCGGTTATTCGGAATACCGTTTGAAGGAAGTTTCAGGATCCTGGTGTTGACATTTGCACTATTAAAAGAAATATTCCATTGAAAAGCCGAGCTGGAAGGCAGAATCTGGGCACTGATTTCAATTTCATATCCTTTGTTTTCCAGGGATCCATAATTCGTAAGAATGCTTGAAAACCCGGTGGATGGCGGCAAACTCAGCGTCGTTAACAGGTTATCGGTTACTCTTCTGTAGTGATCAAATGTAATGCCCACCCGGTTATCAAAAAGTCCAATATCCATTCCGAAGTCCAGCGTTTTGGATTGCTCCCACTTGAGATCCTTGTTTGGAAGGGTAGTAATCTGAATTCCCGGATTACCCGAATACCGGGTTCCGGTACTGTACTCACCCTGCGCTTGGTAAAATCCAAGTCCGCTGATATTGCCCGTTGCTCCATAACTTCCTCTTAACTTCAATTGAATCAGATTCTCCGGGAATATTTTCCAAAAATTTTCCTTATCTACTTTCCAACCCAGGGAAATTCCGGGAAAGAGTCCCCATTTATTTTGATCTCCCAGAACGGAAGCCCCATCATACCTCAGACTTGCATTAAAAAGATATTTTTGTTTATAATTATAAGTGACCCTTGAAAAGTATCCCAATATGATCTGATGTGATTCCGTGCCGGAAACGGATACTGGTGTCCCGGACGCGTTCAGGGTTGGAATCAAATCGGTGGCCGCATTATTCCCGGTTGCACTTAAAGCTGTATTGTCAGTTCCAAAATAGGAAAACCCTCCGTCCACTTCTATATTATGTACATTTTTTATTGATTTTATGTAAGTAAGCACGGCGCTGCCTTGCGGGTCAAATTCCTGGGTATATGAGCCTGATGCCGTCCTGGATGTATTTAAATTTATCGGCCCGTTCAAAAAGGATTTCGTAAAATTCCTGGAATATACACTTCTCTGATAGAATGATATTTGGGGATTAAACGTTAGTCCGGGTAAAATTTTCCATTGCGCT
>JAYVXJ010000311.1:0-1962 GCA_043785285.1 Chitinophagaceae bacterium | reverse complement strand
GCTTTTATCTAATTAAAGATGATATAAGGATAAATCATTAACGCTGAATGCGGAACGAAGTAGATGGTATAGGGTGGCTGGTCGTTTGCACATTATAGCTTTTCGTACAGCGTCCTCAGCTTTTCCCTGGTCATAATTTGTTCCCAACCGGGGCCTAAAGCGTTCTCCCACAAAGGTTTCATGCCCAACGCCACATTGATCATGGTTTCGAACTGGTTGTCGGTTAAACCGTTGGTTATATGCTGGGGGATTTCAATCCGGTTCTTTTCAACCATCTTTTTGAATTCCTTGACGCCTGCCGGATAATATTCTTCGAGCTTATCAAAAACAATACAATTACCTACTCCATGCTTTGTTCCCAGCAGGTATCCCAGTCCATAACTTACTGCATGGGCAACACCAACCTGAGAATACGCAATACTCATACCTCCGGCATAGGAAGCCATCATCAGGCGGTCATCATGTTGGGGAATCCATTCCCCATTATCCAAAAACACGTCCTGGCAAAGATTAAGCGCTTTTTCCCCATACGATTTACTGAATTCATTCAGGAAGGTGCCGGTAAGGCTTTCAATACAATGGATATAGCAGTCCATTCCCGTAAAAAACCGTTGATTTACAGGTGCATTTGCAGTAAGTTCCGGGTCAAGTACAATCTGATCGAATGGCGTAAAATCGGAGTTCATGCCGAGCTTTCTTGTGGGACCTGTCAGTACCGTAGTGCGGGACACTTCTGCACCCGTACCACTAAGGGTAGGGATACCTGCCTTATATACAGCAGGTAATTTCACGAGGTCCCAACCCTGATAGTCTGCTGAAGAACCAGGATTGGTCATCATCAGGGAAACGGCTTTGGCAAGATCCATGGTTGAACCACCGCCAATGCCAATCACTCCGCTAACGGAACCGAATTCCTGTTTGAGTTGGGAAGCCAGACCGTCAACCTGCTTTGTTTTAGGTTCATAGCTAACATCTGCAAAGATGATTTTATCGTTTTTCCGTAAAGGGATACGGTTGACTAATGGCTTATTTTCAAAGAAATGATCCAACAGAAAGATCATAGGCAGCTTTTCTTTCCGGTGTGGCGCTAAAATTTCGTCCAGTTGGTTAAAACTTCCCCTGCCATACACCACATAGCTGACCATTTTAAAATTTCTGAACTTCATGGATTTCTTATTTTGGAATGCAAAGTTACCCGCTTTCAGTGACCGGCAGCATTCGTCAATGCCGCAGCTCCAAATACACCTGCACTATCTCCCAGATCCGGTCTGATCACCGGAACACTGCAATAATTATTAAAGATGAATGTATTCAATGATGCCATTCCGGCCGTATAAATCGCATCTATGTTTCCCACGCCGCCGCCAACAACGATGATATCCGGGTCAAGGCAATTCGTAATAACGGAAACGGCTTTTCCGAAAAAATGAGCCAGCCGGCTGAGGGTTTGCCTTGCAGCAGGATCCTCCTGCTGCAAGGCAACAATTTCTTTGAGTGATTTTTTTACTCCGGTAAGTCCTTCGTAATATTTTTGAAGAGAAGGACCGGAAAGTACTTTCTCCACGCAACCACTTTTTCCGCAATAACAAGGGCCTCCGGATTCATCCAGAAAATTATGTCCCCATTCCCCGGCAATTCCATGATGACCATTCCAGATTTTTCCATCCATCACAATGCCGCCGCCCACGCCGGTTCCCATGATAATACCAAATACCATGCGTGCGTTCGGTGCTTTCTTTTTTACAGCCCCCCAGGTGGCTTCTGCAAGGGCAAAACAATTGGCATCGTTAGCGAGTACTATAGGCAGTTGCAGGCGTGCTTCCAGATCCTTTTTCAGGGGTTGATTATTTAAAACGGTGGTATTGGAATTTTTAAGGTTCTGTGTACGGGGATCCAGAATACCAGGCGTTCCAAAACCGATACTGCGCGGAACAAGCTTTGATTCCCCTTTCATTTTTGTTA
>JAYVXJ010000310.1:0-1963 GCA_043785285.1 Chitinophagaceae bacterium | reverse complement strand
TTTTATTAACCAATGACGTGGCAATCCGCTTGTCATAGTCATTTAATAACCGGATTTCAACTTCTTTGATCAGATTCTTCAAACGGATTGGATCCTGCCCATCATCTGGTTTGGTCCGGTGCGTATTTAAAATAATGGTTACACAACAATCAGACGTTTCTTTTTTCAATTTTTCAAGAATCTTATCCATAATTTTCCTGTTTGATGATTTTCATATTGCCACAAAAAGAATGTAGCAATTTAATCGGGATCCAGCTTTTTGTGTTCCCCTATTTACATATACAAGCAGGCTCAGATTTTGTTATGGCTTATCGGACCAAATGAAGGATATTTTTATTACCTTCAATCTGGGTGCTGTGTAATGGGTTTCATTCTTTATTCACGCTCTTTATTTACATTTTATGGCCGAAACAAACATTACTGAAAAAACCAATTACAATCAACCCCGATGGCTTACTGTTTTAAGGATTGCATTGGGTCTGATCCTGATGTGGAAAGGGGTAAATTTTATCCGCGATACAGCTCTGTTAAAAAATATGATTCAACAAACCGGTGTGGAGGTGTTTTCCCAAAATTCAGCCGTGTTGGTATTCATCGTGACTTTCTTTAATTTATTAGGCGGCTTATTTATTGCCGTAGGCCTTTTTACGAAAACCTCCTCAATCATTCAGATTCCTATTCTTATTACCGCCGCCTTTTTTGTGAATATTAAAATAGCGGGAGAAAGCAGTTCTGAATTAATACTCTCTGTTATAGTTCTTCTTTTACTTATACTATTTGCCATAAAAGGAAGCGGTTCGCTTTCTGCGGATGAATACTTCCGCAGTTATTACAAAGCAGGCAATGAGGAAGGAAATACTAAAAAGTTTTTTAAATAACGGGGGACTCAGGATGGCCATGTTTTGATAAACTTAAGCGCTTCCGCTTCATGCGCAGGACCATTGGTGAAAGAATCATAAGTGAACTGGATTTTCCCGGTTTTGTCAATCACAAAGGTTTCCCTGCCCGAAATCATAAATTTATTTTTCACACCAAATAATTTCAAAATGATATTGCCCGGATCACTGAGTAAGGGGAAAGGCAATTGATGGTTAAGCTGAAAATGCTTGTGACTGTCCACCGAACCGGAATTAATACCCACCACCAGGGCACCGGCATTTGTGAAGTCCGAATACCTGTCCCGGAAAGAACAGGCTTCCTTTGTGCAGACACTGCTTTCGTCCTTGGGATAAAAATAGACAACCAGCATTTTCTTTCCAATATAATCAGCCATATTAAACAGGCTGTCATTTTGGTCTTTGAGCGAGAAGGATGGAACCATATCTCCAACAGTAAGGGGTTTATGTTGTGCCTTACAGGCCAGAAAAAGGCCGGCAAAAAAGGAAGTCGTAATCATACGTTTTATTAAAGATAGACTGCTTATCTGACCTTCCCTGGTCTGCATAAGATTATTTTGTTTAAAATTACCGCTTTATATGCCTGCGTTTTGTCAGCATCAATGTCTTTTAAAAATAGAACCTGCCTTTTCATTTGTAGGTCACGTTTAAGCTGATCGTCATATTCAAAGCTTTGGATATGGGACAATTTTTTTTAGCTCCTTCGGCAAGCTCCTTAAATTTGGCTTCATTGACTCCCGCAATAGTGGAAGCTGTTAATTCCAGATGGCTGCTCTTAAGGCTTAATGTAGCCGGATCCATTTCAACGGTGGCTTCCGTGTCCAGATCCCCAGGGGTGAATCCTGCCTGGGTCAAGGCAAGACTTAAGGCCATCGTGAAACAACCCGCATGAGCAGCAGCAATCAATTCTTCGGGATTGGTGCCTACGCCCTGCTCAAAACGGGATTTAAAAGAATATTGCGTTTTATTCAGCGTGGTGCTCTGGGTAGAAATTTCCCCCTTACCTTCTTTAATGGTTCCGTTCCAATGTGCTTTTGCTGTACGTTTCATGATGATGTATTTTTAGA
>JAYVXJ010000309.1:0-1964 GCA_043785285.1 Chitinophagaceae bacterium | reverse complement strand
CTATTTGTTTTGTTGACACCGACAACACTTAGTTTTCCAGATACTTCATCGTAAAATACTGACGAGGCTATGCTATCTCCAAGACCTGAGCCTGAAATGCGCCACGAACCTGGTGACACAAAATTTGAGAGCTGACGGAGGGCATAAAAATTTTTCCGGGCAGAATAATCCCTGGTGGCGGTGTCATAAGCCAGCATCCCCCAGTAGCTAAACGGCGAAGGGGCATGATGTTCATAATAGCTATCATATCCCTCCCATACAAGACCTGCAGCAGCCCCATTATTTAAACAGTCCAACAAATAATTGACACATTTGGCAGCAAAATCATAATTGTATTCACCTAATTTTCCATCATCGCAACCTTTGCACCAGTTGTTCCATTCTGTCATCCAGAAAGTTGACTCCGGATAAGGGGAATGCTTCAGCGATGAATCAACCGGGGCATAATAACCTCCGTAACTATGCAACCCAAAGTGTGAAATTTTTGACATCACAACCGGATCTTTCATCAATGCAGGTATATAACTCTTTAGGCCATTATCCATACCGGCAACATCAGACGCTACATATTTAATATCTCCAAGGCCCTGCGACTGCATACGGTCTATAAATTTTCTCATCAGTTGCGCATATTGATCTGCACCAACCGTTGGTCCCTCATTTTCTATATCCGGTTCATTCATAATGGAAATCAGTCCGATCTTCAGGTGCTTTACATTTTTTGCGTAAATAAAAAAAGAAACCAGCATTTCAATGTATTCATCTTCATATTGCTTTTTAACGATTTTACCTCCCATCCATAAAGGCACCGGCCCCATAAAATTGATCATCAAGTTATCCGTGATACCCCGTTTGTTAAGGTATTGTATCATATCCCAGGCCTTCTGAAATTTGGGTGTTTCGTAGAGCTTATTGTAATATTCCCAGTTAAATACAAAAGGGTCATTGTTATCGTTCCGGTCTTCCCAGTTATAAACGGTTTCGACAATCACTCTCCAAATTGATGCATGCATCGAATCAAGCAACAGGTTTACCGCGGGTTTCAGCTTTTCACCGTCCCAGCTACTGGTATTAGCATTTACGCCGATACCATTTACCTTCTGAAATCTTTTTGAGCCGTCAATTGTCAACGCAACCGTTTTTACTTTAGCTGTTGACTGTCCATTAGTTAAGCCCGCTAAGCCAAGTAATATTGCAATGAAAATGACCGAAAAAAGGTGCTTGTTCATTTTTTGTTTTTTTCTGTTCAAATTTAAACAGGTAAGAAAAGATTATTTTACCCGATAATGACGAATCACTCGCCTATTTTGCTTTTTGTGAAATATGTTTTTTGTGAGTCTCTCAATTTGTGTTATTTTGTAAAAAACCAAAAACTATTATTGCTCAGCAATATCCAGATATATATTCAGTTTATGAAACCTCATTTTAAGCCAATAGCTGCCGACGAATCGAATCTTTTCAAAATAGTTATGCAGGAAAATGAAAAAGAATTTGAATACCCATGGCATTTTCACCCTGAATATGAACTTACTTATATCATTAAAAGCCAGGGCACAAGGTATGTGGGTAATAGCATAGAGAATTTTTTTGATGACGACCTGGTGCTGATAGGCCCCAACATGCCTCATTGCTGGATCAGTTCGCCTGGCCTCAGCCAATCGGCGAGTGCAATAGTGATCTATTTCAAAGAAGAGTTCGCAGAAAAAACCTGGATGGAAAGCATTGAGTTTGGATCTATACGTCAGCTACTGGATTTATCTAAAAAAGGTATTAAGTTCGACAACGCATTAGCATTAAGTCTGAAACAGAATTTTTTTGAACTGCAAAAACTTCCTGCTTTTGATAAACTGATACTTGTATTAAAGATTTTGCAGGAACTGGCGGAAAAAGCAAAACATCATGTGTTATGTAAACAAGGTTTTTCTTATGAGTTAAATCACAGCCATAATGAATGGATCAATAAA
>JAYVXJ010000308.1:0-1964 GCA_043785285.1 Chitinophagaceae bacterium | reverse complement strand
TTTGTCGGCTAAGGACGAGGGAACTACAACACGTATACTTGATCTTTTGTGTAAAAAAGATTTTACTATTCGTGTTCCTTCTTCTACGGATAGAAGGAGTTTTGATGTTGAACTTACTTCAAAAGGAAGAGCTGTTTTTAAAATGGCTCAAAAAGAAGCTATTGAGGTCAGGAAAAAAGGATTTGGCAGGCTTTCGGATCTAGAATATTCCAAGTTTTGTGAAATGTTGGATAAAGTATACGAAGATCTGAATTCAGGGAATCATCAAATAGCGGCACATTGACAAGGATAATGCACAAGTGTTCACAGATGGCTGGATAGGATATTGGCCATTGGAGAGTGAATTTGAAAGGATGGCTGAGAGGGATTCATCATCATTGTTCCAGCAGATTTATCAACGGATATTTGGATGAGTTCTTCTTCCGGTTTAACAGAAGAAATTTTTTAAACAGTATTTGACATAAGCTCATAGAGCGGTTTATGACAAACCAACCATACAGCTATATTGCTAACGCTATCTAAATGGGTAATCCTATTCTCTTATTTATCCTGTGAAAACTTCGCTATGAAAAGACTTCTATTTTTTTCATTCCTGACCCTTGGCAATTATATTCTGGTTCAAGCCCAAATAATAAGCAAGTTTACCTGGGAATCTTCACCTGTGACCACTGCGGTTATAGGGCCGAATGCCAATTCGGTAAGCGCCTCTGCAACTAGCTCCCCAGGAGGTAGTGGTGGCACCAATGGTTTGAACGCTGGAACCCCCACCACTGATATCAATCTTACTTTTTCAAGTCCCTCATCCCTGTCTTTGTTTGACGGCCTTCCAGGAATCGATATTTCTGTTGATTTTAAAAGGAAGGAAAACCAGGCGAGTTTTTTTACACGTGGCGCCAGTTTAGACTTTGGCATGAACGTCGGCAACCTTTTCGTAAATTTATTATACAGCAATGGCGTAGGAGGAAGTGTTGCCGTTAATTCTGGAACCATTGCAGCTATTCCATCGGACAATCTTTTTCATACCTATCGGTTTACCTATGATAATTCCCTTGGGAAGGCAACAGTACAGGTTGACGGGGTGGTTAAATACAGTTTTACCGGTGTCGCAGGAAGATCCCTGTACTGGACTGGCGCTGGTAACGTGGTGATCGGGAAATTGATGGATGGGGCAGCATCAAATGTAGCCATCTTGGATAACATGATCATATCGGTACCCGGGACTATCTTGCCACTCACTTTATTGTCTTTTACCGGGTACTTCCGCAATGAAGAGGTCTATTTGAACTGGTCGACGGATCGCGAAGTCAATACGGATCATTTCGAAATAGAAAAATCAGCAGATGCGCTACATTTTTTGACCTTTCAGAATGTTGCGGCCGCAGGAACCAATGTATTAACCCGGAATTACGCAACGGTCGATCCAAATCCTTCTATTCCGGATAGTTATTACAGGCTGAAAATGGTTGACCAGGATGGGCGATTCAGCTATTCACCCATCGTTTATATTTCAAATAAATTGGATGAAAAACCGGTCATTTACCCCAATCCCGCTACTGATCATATCTGGCTCCAGCTTACCAATTCCGTAGCCAAAAATTACCAGCTTACCATTTATAATATAGATGGTAAGAGACTGGCCTTACAATCACTGAACCTGATTCCGGGATATCATCAGATCCGGATCAGCCTGCCCAACAATGGCAGTCAGAATCTTTTGTTCATAACACTAAGCGACGAAATGGGATCAAAATTATTGTTTAAGATTGTAAAGCAATAAACGTAAATATACCTATAACAATAGCCCGGTAATTTTTAAGCCGATAAACGCCCTATATCCAGGTATTGTTGGTAAAGGTGTTTTATTTTTTTACAATTCAGGTCCAGCGCTAAGTTTGAAAATATTCTTTCGGTCATTATTTTATTATAATACATCAGTTTGATATTTCTCATAGAGAATGCTTCCC
>JAYVXJ010000307.1:0-1965 GCA_043785285.1 Chitinophagaceae bacterium | reverse complement strand
TAAATGTCGCCATGAACAAAAAGGGTTATGAAAGTTTTGAATCAGTACTGAATCATGGAATGAAAGCTTTATCGCCGGATGAATTTGAATCGGCAGCGGAAAATAGCGAAGCATTAATATTAGATACCCGGGTGAATACAGAATTTTATAAGGGTTTTATTCCTCAATCGGTGAACATTGGTCTGAATGGTGATTTTGCTCCGTGGGTAGGTGCCCTGATTGTAGATGTCAAACAACCCCTGTTGCTGGTTACTGATGAAGGTAAGGAAGAAGAAACGGTAACCCGGTTAAGCCGCGTAGGTTTTGATAATTTGCTGGGTCATTTACAAGGTGGTTTTGCCGCTTGGCTGACCTCCGGCAAAGAAGCAGACGTTGTGGACAGAATTACTACAGAACAATTCGCGCAGGATATAAAAATCGGAGAGGATAAAGTAGTGGATGTCCGTAAAGAAACGGAATATGCGGCAGAACATGTCGCAGAATCTTACAATCGTCCATTGAATCTTATAAACGATTGGGTAAAAGATATCAATCCGGAAGAACATTTCTTCCTACATTGTGCGAGTGGTTACAGGAGTATGATGGCAGCATCTGTTTTACAGGCCCGCGGTTATCGAAATTTTACCGAAGTGGCTGGAGGATTTGCCGCTATCAGCAAAACAAACATACCCAAAACTGATTTTTTGTGCCAGAGTAAATTAATGAAAGCATAATTGGAATGACCTTGAACTAGTGTTCATATACAGGTATGAAAAGAGTACGCGCTACAACTTATGGTTATGTTGAGGTCAACAAAAATACGATGCAACACATACGCTTTCCAAATGTATTTGCATTAGGTGACTGCACCAATGCTCCGTGCAGTAAAACTGGTGCCGCGATCCGTAAACAGGCTCCTGTAGTCGTGCAAAATGTAATGGCTGTAATAAATAAGGAGCAAATTAAAGGGAATACACCGGCTATAGCGCCTGCCCCATTCCGACCCAATATGGTAAATTAATGTTGGCGGAGTTTGATTACAGTAACACGCCCAAAATGACATTCCCATTCGATCAGGCTAAACCACGATGGACGATGTGGATCCTAAAAACTAAAATATTACCCTGGCTATATTGTAATAAAATTTTACGAGGCACTGCATAAATATAATTTTGTGACAATTGACGGCATTATATCACCCAAAAGGCCTCTTCTAACAAGGCGTCATTTGCATTTATTTGACCTGATCCAAGAAACGGCAGACCAGCATTCATATTCTGTGGCAAAAATGAAGAGATATATTCGAAATTGATAAATGCGAAATTAGCAAATGAAAAGTCTAAAAGAATATTTACCCCATCTGCCAGAAGATTTTATCGGCGAAATGGAAAAGCATGGAGTTGAAAAAAAATTACTTGCCGGTAATGAAGTTTTAAGGGAGGGTCAATATGTTAAATCAGTCCCCCTGGTGCTGGAAGGTCTGGTAAAAGTATTTACCCGCCATGAGGACAAGGAATTATTGTTGTATTATATTGAAAGCGGTGAAAGTTTTATAATGTCTTTTAATGCAGGATTGAAAAATACCCCCAGCAGGGTATTTGCAGTTACTGAAGAAAATACAGTACTCCTTTTTCTGCCTTCAGATAAACTGGCCCAATGGATAAAGTCCTTTCCCTCTTTAAACGAACTTTTTTACAGCCTATATGATCAGCGATATGCTTCTTTGCTGGATACGATCAATCATCTTCTATATAACCGGTTAGATGAGCGGTTATATAATTACCTGCTGGAAACCAGTAAGCAAAAAAATATCAAAATTCTGAACATCCGGCACCGGCAAATAGCTGCAGAATTAGGCACAGTAAGGGAAGTAATAAGCCGGGTAATGAAAAAGCGTGAGCAGGAAGGCAAAGTGAAGCAATTGAAAACGGGATAGAGATATTATAACTGGTAACTCAAGTCACCGTACTGGATATGCCTTGCCAA
>JAYVXJ010000306.1:0-6651 GCA_043785285.1 Chitinophagaceae bacterium | reverse complement strand
ATAATTTGAATGATAATGACCTGTATGCAGTATTGCGATTGGGAAGTGATTTCATTAATAATTTTTACGAGATTAAAATTCCTTTACGGAGAACGCGGTGGGGGGCTACGCTCGACACAGACGTTTGGCCCGATTCCAATAACCTGAATTTGAATCTGGACAAACTGATTCAATTAAAGACTGACCGGAACCGAACGGGAAATTCATCCGGTTATTACCAGGAAATAGATACCGCAAGCCAGCGCTCTTATGCCATTGTTGGGAATCCGAACATCGGACAGATCCAGGCTTTCTTCCTGGGTGTTCAGAATGTGGGCCAGCCCGGCATTTGTACGGAAGTGTGGTTTGATGAACTCCGGTTATCGAATATCAATGATCATGGAGGATACGCCGCAACAGGCCGTGTGGATTTGAAAATCGCCGACCTCGGTACGCTGTATCTTTCGGGAAGCGTGCGCTCGGTAGGATTCGGAACCATAGATCAGAATATCAATCAACGCTCATTAAGTAACAACACACAGCTGGATGCTGCAACAAACCTGGAGCTGGGAAAACTGCTTCCAAAAAGTGCGGGATTATCTATTCCTTTTTATGCCAGTGTTTCCAAAAGTATCAGCACGCCGGAATATGATCCGTATGATCTGGATATTAAACTCAATGATAAAGTCAGCGCTGCCTCTACGGCACAAAAGGATTCTATCCGCGAACAGGCCGCGGATGCCACAACCATCAAAAGTTTCAATTTCACCAACGTAAGAAAAAATAATATTTCAGGAAAGAAACTCAAGCTCTGGAGTATTGAGAACTTCGACCTGAGTTATTCTTATACGCGATCGGATCACCATAATCCCATTGCAGAAGAAGATCAACTGACCACCTATAAGGGTGGACTGGGATATAACTATGCGGGCCTGCCAAAATATTGGGAGCCATTCAAGAAACGAATTAAGTCGAAGTCGCCCTGGTTTGGCCTCTTTAAAGATTTCAATTTAAATCCCGTTCCATCCGTGATCACTTTCCGCGCGGATGTGAATCGTCAGTTTGGTGCATACCGTTCGCGCAACATCGACGGACCGAAAGGCATTCTTCCGGAAACCTATAATAAATTTTTTACGTTCGACCGTTTGTATGTATTGCGATGGGATATTACGCGTTCGTTCAATGTAGACTTCAGCGCGGTGAACAAAGGCTGGGTGGATGAAGACAGTGGAAGGCTGGATAAAGCCGGAAGAAAAGATATGTGGAAGAATTTCTGGAAGGGCGGAAGAACTATCCTGTATCAGCAAACGGCAAACTTTACGTATACCATTCCGACCAATAAAGTACCTGCCCTTGACTGGACGAATTTCCGGCTGGGGTATGGGTCCTCTTATCAATGGACGGCTGCATCCACTTTGGCCAGAGATCTGGGCAATGCCCTGCAGAACACGCAGAAAAAAGATGTAACCGGCGACCTGAATTTTTCCAGGTTATACAGCAAATGGCGATTGTTGCGCGAACTTGATCAACAGGCATCTCCCACGCCACCTCCTTTACCGGGGAAGCAAAAGGATACCGTCAACCGTCAACCGTCAACCGTCAACCAGCCCGAAGGCAGTCATCTGAAAGGCGTAGTAAAAGGCCTGGCCAAACTGCTTACCTCTTTAAAAGATGTTACGATCAATTACTCGGAAAATTCTTCCTCAAGTGTTTATGGTTATAAGGACAGCACTAAAATCCTTGGCATGAACCTGAAGTCCGGCGAACCCGGCTTTGGCTACATATTTGGTGAACAACCGGACACCGGATTTGTGAACCGGCTCAGTAAAAAAGGATTACTCACCAATGATACCTTATTTAATTTCCAGAATCAGGCCAGTTATAACCAGCTCCTGTCGATTGCCGCGCAACTCCAGCCGGTACGGGATCTGAATATAACTGTTAACGTAAATAAGAGCTTTGGTAAAAATTATACGGAACTATATAAAGATACCACCGGACGGAATTCCTTTGCGCGGCTGAACCCCTACTCGGCCGGGAGTTTCAGCATCAGTTTCATATCGGTAAAAACCCTGTTCGGCAGCTTTAAGCCCAATGAAATATCGTCCACATTCAAAACATTTGAAAGTTACCGGCAGATCATTTCCGCAAGACTGGGAAACCAGAATGCTTATTCGGGTGGAGCAACAACTGCAGACGGATATGCAAAAGGATATGGCAAATACGCACAGGATGTGCTGATACCCGCCTTCATTGCAGCCTATAGCGGAAAGAGCCCAGGTACAATTGCATTGATCAAAGAAGATAATCCTAATATTAAATTCAATCCATTTTCCGGTTACCTGCCAAAGCCGAACTGGCGGATTAGCTACAATGGGCTGAGCCGTATTCCGGGCATGGAAAAAATATTCACCAGCTTCAATATCAGCAACGGATATATCAGCACACTCAGCATGAACAGCTTTAATTCTGCGCTGACCTTCCAGGATCCATTCGGCATCCGGCAACCTGGGTTTATAGATACCCTCACCGGAAATTTTATTCCCTACTTTTTAGTGCCGAACATTTCCATCAGCGAACAATTTGCGCCGCTGATTGATCTGGACATGCAATTTGTAAATCAGCTGCAGGCCAAATTCAGTTACAGTAAATCCCGGCAACTCAGTCTGAGCCTGATAGATTATCAGATGAGTGAAACCCGTTCAACAGAATTCACACTCGGGTTAGGATACCGTAAGCGGGGAATTCCCCTTCCATTTGGAATAAAAGTTGCAGGCAGGAACGGCGCCTCGGGTAAACTCGAGAATGATTTAACGCTGAGGCTGGATGTAAGCTATCGGGATGATGCCACGTCCAACAGTTATCTCGATCAGAATAATGCGCTTCCCGTAGGCGGACAAAGAGTGGTCAGCATCTCGCCTTCGATCGATTATGTAATCAACAACCGGATCAATATTAAATTCTATTTTGACCAGCGAAAAACCATCCCGAAGATATCCAGTTCACCACCGGTAACTACTACGCGTGGTGGTATTCAGATCCGGATTTCTTTGGCAGAGATGGCTGCTGTAAAACCAGCGCAGAGATAAATTTGGTTGACGGTTGATCGTTGACCATTATTAGGTGCGAATCCGCAATTAAAGGCCGTTAACCGTCATCTGTCAACCGTCAACCCTTTTAACTGATCCGCCTTTACTTTTTTCAACAGCATCACATAACCACACATTTTCTTTTTGGTCTTGTTCACCTGAACCGGTTTGATCATGTGATATTCGGAGAACTGGGGTGTATAGGCATAGGAAATGATATTGCCATCTACATCGCCCCACATTTTTTTCTGATAGACAACCTGCTTTTCGTCGTAATCATACATGCGTACTTCATAAAGCCGGGAACTGGGATCACCGATGAACACGAATTCATACAGTGCACCCTGACTCATGGGCACAACAATGGGCATCTCATATTCGCTCTGCATAGTCATAGATGCTTCGCGAAGTAGAATGAACCCTTTTGCAATAAATATACGCTTGAGACTGTCGATTTGTTCCTGGTAAGGTTTGGTATCACAAGCTTCCTGCCGGATCACTTCCTGTGCCGTGAGAATGTGCGCGTTAACTGAAAGAATAAGAGCAAGTAACCACTTGCCGTAATGGGTTTTCATTGGAGGGATTTAGTATTCGGATTCGGTAATAAAAATACACATTCCCTTTTGAGAATGCAAGTGAGGGGAAACCTCTAAAAAGGTGGATGGTATAACCATATGCCATCCACCAATATAATTCCCAGGGCTTACAATAAATAAACCGAGCAAACGTTATGCCGGATCTTTGAACAGGTAAAAGGCATTGGCCTGGGCCAGACAGGTCACTTCCAGCTCATTAATGCAAACGTGTGCAGGCTGGGAAGCAGTAAAGAAAACAATCTCAGCAATATCAGTCGCATGCAACGGCTCATATCCTTCATAAACTTTTTTGGCCTCCTTTTCATCATGCTTTAACCGGACTTTTGAAAACTCCGTTTCGGCTGCACCTGGATGAATGGCGGTTATCTTTATTTTATGTGGCAGGAGATCTATGCGCATGGCCTGGGAGATCGCATCCACCGCGTGTTTCGTGGCGCAATATACATTTCCTTTCTGGTATACCTGCCTGGCAGCCGTGGATCCGATATTGATGATATGCCCCTTATTGTGAGGTATCATCAGGGGCAATACAGCGCGGGACATATAGAGTAATCCTTTCACGTTGGTATCAATCATGGTATCCCAATCCTCCAGCGAAGCTTCGTCAAAATTATCGCGGCCCAACGCCAGGCCTGCATTGTTAACCAGGATATCTATTTTTTTCCATTCTTCCGGCAGGGATTCAACTCCCTGAAAAACGACGGTTTTATTTTGAACGTCCATCGGAAGTACAAACACTTTACTATTTCCTTTTTCTTCGATCCTTTTCTTCAGGGATTCCAGTTTTTCTTTTCTTCTCCCGGTGATGATCAAATCATAACCATTGGCTGAAAATTTCAGGGCACAAGCTTCACCAAAACCGGAGCTTGCACCGGTGATGCAGACAATTTTATTCACGATTGTTTTTTTTATTGAATAGAAGATTAACGGATGAGCACCATCGTTCCTTTTCTGCTGATGATTTTTCCGGTATAGTCAACGCCCTGTACCATCCAGACATAGCCACCACTGGCCTGCGGTTTCCCATTAAGGTTTCCATCCCATCCATCTCCCATCCGGGTGCTACTATAAACCAGCATGCCATTTCGGTTATATATGCGGAACAGGTCCAATTTGGAAATACCCACGGGAATGGGTCGGAATACGGCATTGGATGCATGAGTTGGTGTAAAGGCATTGGGCACAAAGATATCCGCTGCAGTGCTGAATACCTTAACCCGGATGGTATCATAAGCAAAACAGCCTTCTTCCGTAAATGTCTTCATTACATATACCTGGTTTTTATCCGGCACGGCTACCGGATTTTCAATGTCATTCCGGTCGAGGCCGGTCGCGGGATACCAAAGAAATGAAGGAGCGCCGGAACCCTTGAGTTGCAGGGGCTGACCCACTACTACGGAGGTATCGTTGCCGGCAAAAGGGAAAATCTGCGGATTCACTTCCACGGTTACCTGTGAAATACCAGGTTTCGGACAGCCAAGGGTATCGTAAACAAACAAACTGTAAACGGTCGTCTGACCCGGAAAAGCAAACGGGTTTAATATATTGGGATTGCTTAAGGAATTTACGGGCACCCAGTTATAGCGGATCCCTTTTGCCGTTGCATGTAGATAGGCTGTATCCTTCCAGCATATGAAGGTATCTGCTGCTGCAGCTGATAATGGATAGGGTATAGTTCGCAAAGTAACATTTCCGGAAATAGTACATTTTCCGATACGGGCAACCACATTATAGGTAGTTGTTCCGGCGGGTGTTGCCTGTGGATTTTTTGTCGTTGGAAGATCGAGCGTACCTGCCGGCGCCCATACGAAATATAGCCCATTCCCTGAAGGATGCAGGGTTACCGTATCACCCAGACAAATAGTGGAATCATTACCGGGAAACAGGGTAACCTCGTCAACTACCCGCACGTTCACTGAATCTGAATTAATGCATCCGTTTTGGTCGAGGGTTGCCTTGTATATAGTGGTGGTATTTGGAAAAACCAATGGATCAGCCGTATTACTATTGAGCATGGAGCCCACCGGACTCCAGGAAAAATTCCCAAAACCCTGCGCATGCAATTGCAGGGTATCAATACTGCAGATCAGGGTATCGCGGAAGGGAAAGTTGATCTGGGGTCTGTCTGTCAGGTGAATATTCTGTGTTACCGTATCCAGACAACCTTTGCTGTTGGAGACCGTGAATTGGACACTTTTTACACCGGTATCGCTGTATTTCCAGGATGGATTTTGAATGACAGCGCTGTCGCCGTTCGTTGTACCATCCCCGAAATTCCATCGCCAGGAAGAAACAGCGCCATACCGGGTTTTGGTGGTATCCGTAAACTGGACCGGTTTCAGCAGGCAGGTACCCAACGAAGAAAAGCCGGGGAAAAATCCGGGATACACATTCATTTGCGTAGTGGTACTATCCGTACATAATTCTCCTTTATTCACCAAAAGGGTAACGGTATACCTGCCGGTATCCGGGAAAGTAAAGCTGGGAAACTGTTGCGAAGTGGTATCCGAAGTGCTTCCTTTCACTCCAAAATCCCAGAAGTAGGAATGGATAAGTGGAGAGGCAGGAGCTTCATTATGAAAACTATAATTAAATCCGTCGCAGGTAATGTAGCTGGGTTCCAGCGCAGCAGAAGGGAAATCACAGCGGTTATCCACGTGAATGATAAAATCTTTCCGGTGCTCTGTAACCACAATGCCATTACGGTATTCTTTTAATAACACGCACACCACATAATCGCCGGAAACGGGAGCCAGTCCGGAAATGAGACCGGTAGTCCGGTTAATATTTACACCCGGGCCCAATGGCAGTATCCCGGAAAAACCGGAAGCATATCTCAGGGTTGTTAATGTAGATGGGGGAGAAGGATTGGTTACAACGGCATTATTTATGCTTCCTCCATAATATCCGGGAGCAAATTCGTAGGTCAATGAATCGGCATCCGCATCCTTAGCCTGGTAATTAAGCTGGAACCTTCTTTTCTGGCA
>JAYVXJ010000305.1:0-1969 GCA_043785285.1 Chitinophagaceae bacterium | reverse complement strand
CCCCGTTCATCGGCATACCGGTTTCTCAACTCGCGGATTTTCATGGCACCCGTTTTATAACTCAGTGCCTGTGCGGGATTCCCTATGTATCTTTCTATTTCGGCTGTTGCGCCCTGTTCATTGATGGCTTCATTACCCATCATGTATTTAATGGCCTCTTCGCGCGTCATTTTTTTCTGATGCATAGCTACATCAACTACTAAACGGATGGCCCGGTGAACTTCATCGCCCAACGCGCCCATATACTGATAAGGATCCGTGTACAATCCCAGTTCTTTGCCCAGCGATTCACAATAAAGTGCCCAGCCTTCACCATACGCACCGTACCAGGCAAATCGCCTGAATTTTGGAAGAAGTGTATCTTCCATCTGCAAGGATATCTGATAATGATGGCCTGGAATCGCTTCATGCAAAAACAACGACTCCATCCCGGAAGTGGTATTGAATTTAGTTGCATCCAGAATGGGTACATAGAAAATACCCGGACGCGTTCCGTTTGGATCACCCGGATTGTATTCAGCGCTGGCGCTGGCTGCGCGGAAAGCTTCCGTTTGACGAATCTCAAAGCCCATTTTTGGTGTTTGTCCAAAAAGTTTTTTCAGATTCGGATCTATGGTCTTTTGAATTTTTCTGAACGCATTCAATACTTCCTCCGGCGTTTTAAAAGGCATAAAACGCGGATCGGTTTTCAGGTAAGTAAAAAAAGCCGGAAGGTCTCCGGAGAAACCGGTTTTTATTTTTGTCCTTTCCATTTCTTCCCGGATACGGTTCACTTCAGATAAACCCGTCTGATAAATTTCATCCGGTGTTTTATTGGTTGTTGTCCAGTAGCGGATCAGGTAGGCATATAATTTGTTTCCATCCGGCAAATCGTCAAAACCAATAGTGGTCCTTGATTTCGGCAGGTATTCTTTTTGCAGGAAATCGTCCAGCTTTTTATAAGCAGGAGAAAGGGTTTCATTAATGAGTTTTACCAGGTCGCCGGTTACACGGGCTTTATCCTGGGCAATAAAGGAAGCAGGTATACGGTTTGCTGGTCCATAAAAAAGACTTTTGGTAGCATCCGGGGTTACCATGGCTTCCATTTGTGGAATCATTTTAATCACCAGGCATCTGGGGAGCACATAGCCGTTTGCCATTCCTTTCCTGAAATACACAATAGCGCTATCGGCCCATGCCCCAAACCTGCTGGCACGCTGAATCCAGGCGTCATAGTCGGAAACTGTTTTAAATGGCTGAATGCCTGTGCCGCTGCCCATCTGGCCCAGATACAAAGGAATACCCTCAAACTGGTTAAAAGGCATGTATTGGATATTGGGCATCGTTACGGTACTCACAGAAAAATGCAGGTTCACCCCTTCGAGGCTGATCTCCATTTCTCTTTTAAAAATAGCATAGCTGATCTGATCATTTTTATTGAGCCTATCCCGGTTAAATTGATTGATTTTATTCAGAAAACCGCTGTAAAAATTCCGGAGTGTATCCTGATAACTATCGGTAAAGTCTACCGGAAGTCTATCATTGTACCGGTTATCGCCGTTCTGGGTAGCTTCGACGGGAAAAAGGTTGGATCTGTCTTCGTAATAATCATTTAATACAATGGATAATTGTTTGTTATCCGGTACCGAACGGTTCGTATCCATGAGTTTGCAGGAGGAAAATAAGCAAAGGATCAGCGTTGTCCGTAAAATGGAATTAAGCATGAAAAATGAATTTGGGAACTAAAGCTAAGGCATTTCAATACTTTGTGCAGGACCACTCAAATAAAATTTCAGTGACAGAATGCATTGGTTTTTTCATTTTTGGTATATCTTCGCGCTGAATTCAAGCATTTTCCTGCTCCCTGTTAAACACCTGCCTTACCTTATGTTAGTGGGATAACTATTCCTAAAAAATGCAATATTGTTAAATAATGTTCGTGCTGGCAGTGGATTGGTACAACAATTGCTATTGCGATAATATATTTTTC
>JAYVXJ010000304.1:0-1973 GCA_043785285.1 Chitinophagaceae bacterium | reverse complement strand
CCGATGCATACCGGTTTATGGCTTTCGATGAGTTGGATAAATGCCCTCAGTTTTTTACCTCTTATCTCTTTTAAAGTAGCCGCATTGATATATACCGGAATCTTATATTTCTGTACAAGGGCTGAAAGACCCAGGATATGATCGCTGTGTTCATGGGAAATAAAAATTCCCTTTACATTGGCCATGCGCAATCCCAAGCGGTTCATCCGAAGTTCGGTTTCTGTGCAGGATAAACCGGCATCTATGAAAACGGCTTCTTCCCTGTTGCCGATATAATAACAGTTGCCATTACTTCCGGAATTTAAGGAGGCGATTGATAGCGACATATCTGATTGCGAAATTAATGGTAAGTTTATTGTTATGGAAGAACCTTTTCTCACATTCCGGAAATTCAATGATCCGGTAATGGCGGCAGAGATGGCAGAAAAGCTGGAAAAATACCGGATTCCGGTGGAATTGGAAGATAGCGGAAATTTTTTTGATCCCAGCTTTGCCAATAACTTTTTAGAGCGGGATATTCGTTTAAAACTGAGGGCCTGTGATTTTGAACAGGCAGATGGTATCATGCAGTCTTTTTACCGGCAGCAGGTAGACCGGGTGGGGGAAGACTATTATTTGTATCAGTTTACAGATTCCGAATTAGTGGATATCATCCGGAACCCGGATGAATGGGGGTATCTGGACTATGCGCTGGCTCAAAAGATTTTAAAGGAACACGGTATTTCCATTCCGGCTATTGAATTGAAGCGCTTTCAGAAGGAAAAAATAAAGTTACTCTCCCAACCGGAGCCTTCGGATATCTCCTGGACCCGCTTAGGATTTGGACTGGCCTTGTTGCTGCCTCCACTGGGAATGATCATTGGGTTCAGCATGGGGTATATGAAAAGAACATTACCAGATGGCCAACGCTTGTTTGCTTATAGTGAAACGGACAGAAAACAAGGGAAAAGGATTTTGGCCATTGCAGCCATTTGTCTTGCCGTATGGATCCTGCTTTGGTTCTGGTATTGGAAAACATAATGCTGGAAATAATTCCCGTATATTTAAACAGTCCTTTTAAAATGCAATCGGAATGAATGATTATTCTAAAGGCAGACAGGTATTTTTAGCCAGTGGTGCTTTTTTGGGATGGTTGGCCATCCTTCTCCAGTTTTATCTCATCCTGATTAATCGAACCGCATCCGTTCCGGAAACAATTATCCGGTATTTTAGTTTTTTTACCATTCTAACGAATATTCTGATTACGGTTTGCTTTACGTTTCTTCTTTTAAGTCCGCTCTCCGGATGGGGAAAATTCTTTTCCCGGCCTACAACACTAACGGCCATTACGGTATATATGTCCATAGTTGGTATCGTATACAATCTGATGCTTCGATTTCTTTGGAACCCGCAGGGCATTCAGCGGCTTGCTGATGAACTACTGCATGTGGTAAATCCGACAGTTGTTTTATTATTCTGGATTTTTTATGTTTCAAAAACCGGATTGCAATGGAAGCATGTTTTCAGTTGGCTATTGTATCCAATAATGTATGTGATTTTCATCCTGTTTAGAGGATCTTTTTCCGGATTTTATCCTTACCCGTTTAGTAATGTCAGCAACCTGGGTTATCCCAAAGTGTTTATTAATAGCTCGAAAATATTTTTAGCCTGCCTGCTTCTTTCCCTGTTTTTTGTTTGGTTAGGAAAACGGCTGAGAAGACAACTAAATAATAGAGGCTGTCTTAAAAGTAATTGCTCCAGCCGAAATAAGTAGTGCCGGGGCCGCAGAAGGAATAATAAATATTTACAGAAAGGATTTTAAACTGGAAAAGAAACCATTTCAGGTGGACTGGGATACAGAATCACGGTTTTTGTTACTAATCGCACTCTTCCGTTTGAATGCGGATCAGCAAAGGTTCTTTTTCCAGCAGTCGCTGCAGCAGTTTGAATTGATTGCCAGCCCTGACCAGGTTATGACCCGGGTATTTTGCACC
>JAYVXJ010000303.1:0-6671 GCA_043785285.1 Chitinophagaceae bacterium | reverse complement strand
GGAGCATTGTTATCATATAGCTAAAGAAAAAGGAAGCGCAGTTCCAGCTGTTGTGGCCCAGGATAGTATTCGACTGGAAATGAATGGAAAATATGAACCGGCAGACAGGAGTAAAGTCCGGCTTATTCAAACCCCACAAACGTTTTTTTTACGCCCTTTGAAAAAAGCTTTTCAACAACCTTTTGATGAACGATTTACGGATGAATCGGTGGTAGCAGAAAAAGCGGGTATTCCCATCCATCTCATTCAGGGAGAAGAAACCAATATTAAAATTACACGCCCGGTAGATTTGTTGCTTGCTGAATTGATTTTAAAAGAGCGGTGCGAATAGCTTATTTCAAATATTTTATGGGGAAGGGCAGATTATTCATTTTTATATGAGGATACCGGATGAGGGTTGATCCAAAGGAAGCATTAAAAAGTGCAATTCCCGGAATGTCGGATCCTTCAAAACGGAGAATTCGGTTGCTTTCCGCATGATCTTTTATAACGGTGTCGGTTAATAAATAGAATGCGCCTGCTTTCTTTCCGCTCATTGTACTTCCTCCCATAAGGGAGTAAACATAATTTTTATCTATAAGGAGAAGGTAAAAAGCAGCAGTTTCCCCATTTGGCCATTTGGCCAGGTACGTTATCGCTTGCCCATTTTTAAAAGCAATGTTCATGCAAAGGCTGAGTTGTTGGTAGTTGGTCCAGGTAATATTTGGATGATTTCCGCCATAGTATTTTTCGTATAAGCTTATTATTTCCTCCGGAAACACATTCCGAACAATTTCAAATTGATTATTCAGGGCATTTCTTTGCATTCTTTTTGCAAGCCTGTTGTAATGCAGCGATAACTCGGTATGTTTTTTATTCAGATTAAGAAAATGATTTTTGCGTAAAATCTCTTTTATCATCCCGATAGGCTGACTGCTTAAGGTATTGGTTTCATTAAGATCAATATCCCAGTACCTGAATTTTGCAGGGACGGCTGATAAAAATTCCATAACCGGAAACGGCTGACTGTCTTTTTGAAAAACGCCCAACATCCGCGTAAAGGGAGGCTGAAACAAATAATAAAACCCAAATTTTTTATTCCAGGTCAGCGGCATGATGACCTCGTAATCACCAAGAATCAAAGCATCCCAATGTTTGGCCATGTGATCCAGGTAGAATGTTTTTGCATAAATTAAGCCATTCGGTGAATCTTCTATAAGCTGATTCCATTTGGAATCATCTATTTCATGCCTTTGCAAAAATCGGATATGACTAAAGGAATTCATGCCGGAGATAAGAATAATGAAAGGAATGCTGCTTAACCAGCTGTTGAAAATCTATGCTGAACGTTATCTTATTCCAGAAGGATGTTGTTTTAATCAGGTTGCGGAAATCACTGCTGTAAACAAGGGGTGCATATATATTCACCAGATTGTGGAACAGGGAAAGCTGAATGCCTCCGGTATATAAAAACCGGCTGGTCTGCGCATTTGTTTTCCAGGCCTCCGCATAAGTGCCTACGTCGAAGAAAATCCGAATGGGTAAGGGTACCGGAAATAATTTTGCCGGAAGGGTGGTCGAAAAATCCAATGCACTTACCCAATCTGTTGACCGGCCCTGAACATAATCATACGGATCAATGCGAAGTTTTAGTCCGCCATCACGGTTCATGATTTGCTGGGCAGGCAATCCGGCATTGGGTACTGACGTATTTTCGATGGCATAGGAAGAGGACCGGCCAATAAAATACTGATCGTAAGTATAATCCTCGTCACCCGTTACGCCTAGTAGTTTCGGTTCGTATCTGGATAGATCCTGCCTGGTGTTGAGGTTCCAGGCGCCAAATTTAGCTGCAAAAAACCGTACGCTCATGCCACCTCCTGTGGGATAATTGAAGAAATAGTGGGCGGACAGATTAATGCGGTAAAACAAATCACTTTGCTGGAGTTCAATCTGGGCATCATATGGATATAACGTCCGGTCATTCCGTACATTCATGCTCAACAGATTTACATACCGGAAACTGCCGGCGCTGGAATTCGGATGAATCAGGGAATCCTTCGAAGAAACGGCATAATCTGAAAACCTTTTTTCATTGATCAGATAAGATTTGAAGTCCATCCATTTTTCCAGGGAACTGCGGGGCGACCGCTTTTTGAAATCAATACGCAGATAAGGTACTATTTTGGAAAAGCCTTCATACAAATTGGAACCTGTACTGTCTAATGCCCTATTGCTGGAAAAACGGGAACCGTTTATGCCCAGGGAAATCTTCCCGAGATTTTTTGAGGGATGCCAGGAATAACTGATCCTCCCCAACCCTTCAAAGGATTTACTTCCGGTGGCGTACAAGGGAATAAAAAGAAACTGAACATCATTTTCAGGCAGGTTAACGTTTTGGATCATTCCGCCCAGCATGAATTGATCGTACCGGTTATAGCCAATTGCAGGAGCGAAATTGAGGTAACTATATTTATCACTATTTACTGCGGAGAAAAGAAAAGCCGGCTTGAGTATTTTTTTTGAAGCAGACGAAAGAAGTGGTTGATCGCTATATATTTTTTTAAAATTACGTTCCAGGTTTGAACCGGACGTTTTTTCAAGCACCTGACTGAAATCTTCCGGATAAGGATGACCTGATTTCCATTCGTCAAAATAGTCGTGCATGCACTGGTCGAATTTTATCTTTCCAAGGCTGTCTTCCAGAAGCTTGATCCATAGCGCAGTTTTCGTTCCGGCAATCAACGAATAATTTTCTGCACTAAACGTTTCAGCAGGCGTGCTGATGGGTTGGGTGGTTCTTTCCTTTTCAGCAACGCGTAACCAAAGGCGGTCATCTTTCAATGCCGTTCTGGTATCCGCTTTTTTTGAAGAAGGAGGTTGCAAACGCCAGTTGTAGTATTGAATAAATCCTTTTGACATCCATGGATTCAATCGTTCATTCGTCCGGATGATGGCCTGAAACCATTGGCCCAGCAGCGCTTTACGTAAACTCCCTTCAGGATCCGATTTTAAATCTGATTTGTTCAACTGGATCATGCCTGAAAAACGTTGTTCCTGGGGTTGACCCGTTTCAATAATAGTCAGGCTGGCATAAGGATATTCGGTCAGCATCCGGGAGAGTTGCTGAAGTAACGGTTTAGTTCTGCTGAGTTGTTTTTGCATCCTGCTACTGTCCCGCTGAAAATAAAACAAATTCAGGCCAATCTGTTTTCCTGAATCCAGTTGTACAGAATCCTTTTTTTCCAGCAACCGTTTGTCAGCCATCCAGGAAAAAGCATTGGCGTTCTCCATCGAAAATTGATAGGTATTGTAACCGCTTACATTATTTCTGATAATGGTATCTGGTGCGCAACCGGCGGCAAGGGTATAAGCATCCGGAACTTCAATTTGCACCTTGAAATCGGCTGCCTCATGATAAGCTCCGCCCTGTTCCAGGAAAGGCATCGGATGCCAGCCTTTCCGGTCATATACGGCTGGCTCAGGATACCAGTTGCTGACCTGATCGGCATGTTCCTGGTAACCACTTCCGGAAAAATTATACGGCAGCTTAACGTGAAAGGAAGTGGAGACCAGGAGGCTGTCGCCCGGAGCCAGGCCATTGGGCAGTATCAATTTGATTACATCAATGTATTCCGGATGATCCTGGATATCTGCTATAATGCCATCCACCCGGAATCCCAGTCGGTTGATATATCCTTTGCTTTCTTTTTCTGAAAAATAAAAACCGGTTTTCCCATTTTCAAGTAATTGTTCACTATAACTGGTTTTATCGTTGCGGTAGGCATTGGGCCAGATATGGAACCAGATGAAATGAAGGGTATCGGGTGAACGGTTGCTGTACCGGAGTTCCATATTTCCATCGAGTGCCTGTTGTTTGGCATCCAGTTTCACTTCCAACTGGTAGTGGAGGCCCTGCTTCCAGGCGGGCTGGCCGGCAGCAAGCATAAAAAACAGCAGCGGAGGAAAAATGATTAATTTTTTCAAATGAATAGCCGGTTTGAACGGGTTACCGTCCTTTGCCTTTAAAAATAGTTAGTAAGGTATGCATCATGATCTTAAAATCGAGCGCCAGGGAAATGTTCTCAATATAGATCAGGTCATATTTCATTCTTTCGATCATCTCTTCCACGTTTTCAGCGTATCCGAATTGCACCATACCCCAGGAGGTTACTCCCGGTTTCACTTTCAGGAGGTATTTGAAATAGGGTGTTTTTTGCATTATGAGATCAATATAAAAGGGGCGTTCGGGTCTGGGTCCGACGAGGCTCATTTCTCCCCGGAGCACATTCAGCAATTGGGGAAGTTCGTCTATCCGCCATTTTCGCATGGTCTTTCCCCATTTGGTGATCCGGAGATCTTTTTCGGAAGAAAGGGAAGGTCCATCCTTTTCAGCTTCTTTCACCATGGAACGGAATTTATGGATGCTGAATTTTTTTCCTTTATAACCCATTCTTTCCTGGGAATAAAAAACCGGACCTGCCGATCCGAGTTTTACGCGGATGGCTGCATAGAGTAAAAGCGGAGAAAAAAGAATGAGGGCGAAACCGGAGATCAATACATCAACAAGTCGTTTGATATGTTGTTGCCATTCCGGCATTAATCCGGTTTGGATGTCGGTTAATACCGCACTAAACAGATTACTGGTTTTTACGGAACCCGAAAGAATATCCAGGATGCCGGGAATGATTTTGATCTCCACATCTTTTTCACTCAGGCGCTGAATGATTTTTTCCACCGCTTCATTTTCACTTTTCTCCATGGCCACAACAACCAGTTGAATATTTTCCCGGTCAATAATTTTTTCCAGATCACTGACCGGACCAAAGGGGAGGAGCGGAATATTGGCCGCCTCAAAGGATCCTGCATTGATGAATCCGACATACTGGTAGCCTGACCCCCGGAGGCCAATCCGGCTTTCCTCATAGGTTTTCAAGGCTATGGATCCGGTTCCCAGCAACAGGCTTTTGAAAATAATTTTTCCTTTTCGAAGCTGTCTTTTAGTTAACGCAAGAACGATCCACCGGCCCAGCCAGGTAATCAAAAAATGCATTAGCAGAAAGGTGAAATACGCTTTGTAATAATACCGGTAATCGGTTTGGGGATCATTGATCACGATGGCAAAAAACAATACCGTACACCCGATAAGACTGCAAACTGCCGTATTGCTAAATTCATTCAGTCTGGATTTTCTGTACAGGGAATGATAGGCACCCGTAAGTCCGTAAAATACCAGCCATCCGGCGGGGATAAGCAACAACCCCAGCCAGAAACGATTATTCAGGTAAAGGGTTCCATCTTCAAACAACGTTTCGGAAAGCAGTATCCGGCGGGTAAAATACAGAATGTTCCAGGAAAGTACAGCCGACAAAAAATCGCTCAGCACGTACCAGCTTATATTGATCTTTCGGTTCGATCTCATGCATTTTTCAGCTACTGATGGAATTGTATTTGATCTTCTGAAGAATCTGATGAGCAATATCCATAGCCCGGTATCCATCCATTTCAGATACGAGTGTTGGCTTGTTCTGCAGTATGGATTCCGTAAATTTTTCCAGTTCCATTTTGATGGCATTCACCTCAGGTACCTGCGGATTGATTACGGAAATGGATTTTTTACCCTTACGCGTTTCGATATCGAAGGAAAAACCATGGGCATTATCCGTTTGATTTAAACTGATGATTTCTGTTTTTTTGGCCAGGAAATCCACCCCTATATACGCATCTTTCTGAAAGATGCGCATCTTGCGCATCTTTTTCATGGAGATCCTGCTGGAGGTGAGATTGGCTACACAGCCATTATTAAATTCGATACGTACGTTGGCAATGTCCGGTGTGTCTGTCATTACAGCGACCCCGCTCGAATAAATGTTTTTTACTTCACTCTTAACAATGTGGAGGATGATGTCAATGTCATGTATCATCAGGTCCAGGATCACACTCACTTCCGTTCCTCGTGGATTGAATTCTGCCAGCCGGTGCACTTCAATGAACATTGGATGGAGGGGAATATCCCCGAGTGCAAGAAAGGCAGGATTGAATCTTTCTACGTGGCCGACCTGGAGTTTTATGTTAGACTCCTTTACCAGCTTCATCAATTCCCTGGCTTCTTCCATGTTATTGGCCAGCGGTTTTTCTACAAAAACGTGTTTGCCTTTTCGAATAGCCTGTTCGCAAAGTTCAAAATGAAAATTGGTAGGTGCGGTAATGTCCACGGCATCGCATTGGTCCATCAATCCGGCGATGCTGTCAAAACGTTTAATCTGATATTTTTCTGCAACTTCTGCTGCCGTGCGGGAATCCGGATCATAGAAACCTATTATTTCGACCTCCGGGATCTTTTTCCAGTTATTCAAATGAAATTTTCCCAGATGTCCGGTTCCGAATACGCCAACTTTAAGCATCCAAGCGATTTAAGGATTCAAATATAAATAATGTGGAAGATGTGTGCGGGAATGATATGGATTAAACCCGGTCAAATGTGGATATGTGGGAAATCTTGCGGTTAGGCATGTCCTTGCTTCAGCATTCTCCTGTCAAGAATCCGCAGGCGGAGGTATTTAAAAATATTGGAGAAGGTAAACGGAATATTCTTTTGCGGGAACACTTTAGCCTTTATGAGTTTGATCAGGGTGAGGCCAAAAACTATACTAAAAATCGCGAATGTGAAATTAAAATAAATATCATACATC
>JAYVXJ010000302.1:0-1974 GCA_043785285.1 Chitinophagaceae bacterium | reverse complement strand
CGTTGTTGAAAGCATGGAAGGCGCTGCCCTTCATTATGTTTGCCTCATGGAAAAAATTCCTTTCCTGCAGATACGGTCCGTTTCCAATATATTGGGAGAACGCGACAAGACCCGCTGGAAATTATCAGAAGCGCTGCTTCACCTGAATGAAACACTTATAACATTCATCCAAAAACTACAGACGGTAGATGAAACTCTCTTTAGGATTTAGCCCCTGCCCCAACGATACGTTTATTTTTGATGCTCTTGTTAACGGAAAAATCGATACCGGTGCATTTCAATTTGATCCGGTGCTGGAAGACGTTCAGACCCTGAACCGTTGGGCGATAGAGAAAAAACTGGACATCAGCAAAATCAGTTATGGCGTTTGGCCATTGATCAGGAAAGATTATCAACTGCTTGATGCTGGTGGTGCCCTCGGTAAAGGGGTCGGGCCTTTGTTGATATCGCGAAAAGAAATCCCTTTGCCTGAAGTCAGTCGACTTATGATTGCCATTCCCGGAGAACAAACCACGGCACATGTATTATTCAGTCTCGCTTTTCCCGAAGCCGTACATAAAAAGTTCATGCTCTTTTCTGATATCGAAACGGCGGTATTGAATGGAGTAGTCGATTGCGGCGTGATCATTCATGAAAACCGCTTCACTTATATGCTGAAAGGGCTAACCAAACTCATGGACCTTGGCGAATTCTGGGAACAAAAAACACAGGCGCCCATTCCGCTCGGTGGCATTGTGATGCGAAAGGATATAGGTCCGCAGATTTGTGAACAGGTTAATGCGCTGATACGGGAAAGTGTTTCCTATGCGCAGGCCCGATATCCAACGTTGCCTGACTATGTGAAACAGCATTCGCAGGAAATGGAAGAATCCGTAATGCGCCGGCACATTGATCTTTATGTGAATCACTATTCACTGGGGCTGGGGGATGAAGGGAGAAAGGCCGTGGATACTTTATTGAACGTATATGAGGGGATGCAGCTGAATAAGGTATAATGGGCTTTTTTATTTTACGTGCAATGCTTTTTTATAAGTTTCGATGGCGCGGTTGCGGGCAAACACATGCTCTATCATAGGATCCGGATAATTCATTTCGGCTAGTTCCGGTACCCACCTGCTCACATAAGTCCCTTCCGGGTCAAATTTCTTTTGCTGAAGTGCAGGGTTAAACACCCGGAAATAGGGCGATGCATCACATCCGCAGCCGGCTGCCCATTGCCATCCGCCATTATTGGAAGCCAGGTCGTAGTCGAGCAGCTTCTCTGCAAAATACGCTTCGCCCCACCGCCAGTCGATGAGTAAGTGTTTGGAAAGAAAAGAAGCAGTAATCATGCGCACGCGGTTATGCATAAACCCGGTTTCATTTAATTGACGCATACCGGCATCCACGATCGGATAGCCAGTTTGGCCTATGCACCATTTCTCAAAATCATTTTCATTATTCCTCCAGTTAATGTTTTCATAACCCGGTTTAAACGCTTTCCCCTGGCCCACTTTCGGAAAATGCCAGAGGATCATATGATAAAAATCCCGCCAGATCAATTCATTCAGAAAAACAACACTCCGTTTATTTGCTTCTGCAGCAAGACCCCGGATGGAAATGGTGCCGAAACGAAGATGAATACCCAGGTGGGAAGTGGCATCCAGCGCGGGATAGTCGCGGTTTTCCGCATAATGCTGAATTAAATTTTTATCCGGGATTGACAACGGAAAAGGTTTTCCTGAAGCTGAAAATCCCAAATCCGACAAGTCCGGCATTTGCGGTAACGTTTGCCGAAACAAATTAGCCACGTATTTCTCCACCGGATATGCGCGTAGATAAAAAGGGTTTAAGGCCAGCTTCCACTTCTTACTATAAGGAGTGAAAACGGTGTAGGGCGATCCGTCTTCTTTTTTTATTTCATCCCTGGAAAAAATAACCTGATCCTTAAATGCATGAAAATGGATCCCCTTTTGCTTTAACAACCCCGCCATC
>JAYVXJ010000301.1:0-1974 GCA_043785285.1 Chitinophagaceae bacterium | reverse complement strand
TGACCGGCTAGCCATGCTGACGATAACGAAGTCCCGGTATATAGCCCTGTTGACATCCTTACACATGGAATTTTTATGCCGGAAAGAAGCGAAAACGAATAAAGAAGTACACAAATTTTTACAGGTACAGAAAAAATTGCAGGCTTCTTTCCAAAAAGAATTGCATATACCAAAGAAAGAGCTGGAGAAAATATATTCATTACTGGAATGGTGTGATGCCTGCTCGCTTATTTTGTGTCAACAACAGATTCCGCCGGAGCTCCGGGCCCTGGAGATTAGTACAGGCCCCGATCATAAAACCTATCAGCTATTTCAACTGAGCGATCAGACACTTACAATTGATCCCTGGCCATTTGAACCTAAGGCATTCTCCGTGCAATTCGAAACAAGAACAATTAACCAGCTAAAATTTGAAAATCCCGACACTTTCAGGAATGCTTTTGTAAACGCTCCGGTAAAAGAAACAGTCTGGAATATTCGAAAAAAGCCACCGGGGAATAAAGTTTGATAAAATGTTTGGATAAGAGGTTAACGATATTGGGTACGGAAGCTATTTGCTAAAAAATTGGTTATTGGTTTTATCGTTTTCATTTTATAAGTGTCCCATTTCGGGGTCGTGATATTTCAATTCTGAATTGTTTTCCTGACAGCATAAACAAATAATAAAGCGTGATAATGGATATCATATTTCTCATGCTCAAAATTTGTATTGATAACCTTCGATGTAAAACTAAGCTGCGATATTCCAATGAAATGGAGAGGATAGACTACACAGCAAATTGTGTAGACCATTGGCTGACTACCGTATGTCAAGACGAGTCATATACGAACAGGTTGTGTATCACATGCGGACAACACTCAAAAGACATTCTCACATAATCAGCTGATTATCAACCCAATTACAATCTGGCATTTTTATAGTTGTAAAAAGTAAAAAGTAAAAGAGGGGCTCATCAATTTTTTACTTTTTAATTACCGCGCTCATGTTTAAAAGCTATTTTAAAACCTCTATTCGCTTTCTGTTAAACAACAGGATCTTCAGCCTGATCAACATCATCGGATTAGCCATTGGAACCCTTTGCTGTTTGTATATTTTACTTTATGTGCAAGATCAATACAGTTATGATCAGCATTACGATCAGGCAAAAAATATTTACCGCATTACCACTTCTCTAGAGCTGAGGGGAGACAAACATCAGATGGCATCTGCATCCCCGCCCATCGCACCTGCCATGAAAAATGATTTTCCGGAAGTGGCCCAATTCACCCGCGCTGTGCCCACCTTGGATGTAAGTGAACACCTGTTGAGCTACAAAGGAAAATCTTTTTATGAAAAGGAGGCATTGCTGGTGGATTCCACTTTTTTTGATGTATTCACTGACCATTTTACGGCAGGCAGAAGAGCAAATGCATTAACCGGGGCCAATCCCGTCGTATTGTTTCAACCAGTGGCCGTAAAACTTTTTGGCAACGAAGACCCCATTGGCAAAGTGATTACCATCAATAATGCCTATGGTAAGCACGACTTTGCCGTAACCGGGGTCGTGGATGAAAGTCAGGGTAAGTCCAGCCTTCACGCCAATATGTATATAAAAATGAATCCTGGTGGTTATGGCGGGGATATTCTCACCAGCCAAAACTGGTCTGGTAATAACTTTGCCTATTCGTATATTAAATTAAAACCAGGTGCCCAGGTTGCTGCGGTGGAAAAGAAACTACCTATCTTTTTAAACCGGCACGGTGAGGAGCAATTGCGCAGCCTGGGTATGAAAAAGGTCTTACATCTTCAACCGGTGGCTGAAATCCATACCACAGCAGGTTATGAAGCAGAACCGGGTAAAACGGTCAGTAGTTCTTTCCTGTATATTCTGATGCTGATTGCAGTACTCATCCAGGTGATTGCCTGTATTAATTTCATGAACCTCTCTACAGCCAGGGCATCCAAAAGAGCAAAAGAGGTGGGTATCCGCAAAG
>JAYVXJ010000300.1:0-1977 GCA_043785285.1 Chitinophagaceae bacterium | reverse complement strand
ATAAACTGAATTTCCGGTTTACCACCAATCAGAATGTGATCCTCGCCGATATAACAGAAAAAGATAAGCCGGCCATTGAAAAAATTCTGAATAAGTATAAGATCAAAGAATATACTGACTCTATTTCCGAAATCAGAAGAAACTCCATGGCCTGCGTGGCCCTGAATACCTGTCCCCTCGCATTTGCAGAAGCACAGCGCTATCTTCCGTCGCTGATCAGTAAAATAGAGCCCTTATTGGAAAATAACGGACTTGAAAAAGAAGAGATCATCATACGGATGACGGGTTGCCCCAATGGTTGCGCCAGACCCAATATTGCAGAAATTGGATTTATCGGAACATCGTTAGGGAAATACAATCTGCACTTGGGTGGCGATCATCAGGGTATGCGACTCAATAAAATTTACAAAGAGAGCCTCGATGAAGCAGCCATTTTAACAGAATTGGATTTTCTATTCCGGATCTTTGCAAAAGAGAGAAAGGAAAAAGAATCTTTTGGTGATTTCGCCGTGAGAAAACAATTCATATAATATTCGATTCCAAACCGGAAGTAATACTTCTCCCCTAACCTGAACACATAAAATTGGGAAACTTTAATAAAAGGAAAACAATTTACCAATAGTCTATAAAATAAGTAGGGAATACCCTATTTTTGGCCCTGTTCTGTTTTAAACTGGCGAATGCAATTGCAGAGTCGGTTAAACTATTCTTTATGAGTGAAAAAAAGGTTTCGGAAGAACTCACGCAAACGGTGGCTGCAGGGCAAATGGATAAAAACCATTTGTTTCCTGTATTCCTGAAACTGGAAGAATTGGACGTATTACTGGTTGGCGGTGGGAAGGTGGCAATGGAAAAATTATCAGCGATCCTCAACAATGCTCCTGCTACTTCCATTACACTGGTAGCCTCTGAAATTACAGAACAGATTAAGCAATTTGCCGAACTCCACCCTTCTCTCAGACTGCTGGAAAAACCATTTGATCCGGATGACCTCGATGATAAAGATATTGTGGTGGTTGCCATTAATGACAAGTCGGTCAGCAATTACATCCGTGTGTTGGCCAAGGGGAAAAAACTGCTGGTGAATGTGGCGGACACGCCTGATTTATGTGATTTTTATCTGGGCTCCATTGTAGAAAAGGGAAATCTCAAAATTGCGATTTCAACGAATGGCAAATCCCCCACGATTGCCAAACGGATGAAAGAACAATTAAATGAATTGATTCCGGATGAAATTGAAGGCGTGTTGCAAAACATGCATACCATACGGCAGGATTTAAAAGTAGATTTTGCAGAAAAAGTAAAACAACTGGACGACCTCACCAAAGTCCTTAGTGCCAAGCAGGCAAAGCTGGAACAAATCAGTAAGCCGGGAGGAAGAAAATACCAAAGCATCGTGAAGTGGTGCCTGTTTGCTTTCTTTTTTATGTTATTTGGCCACCTGATACTTTCCTATATACCATTTCATAAAATATCGGAAGGAATCCAAAAACTTCCTGAGTATATAGATATTCCTTCTTTTCTGATGATGTTATTTACCGGTTTCCTGGCACAGATGGTAGATGGCTCCCTGGGCATGGGTTACGGTACCATATCCACCACATTCCTACTGGCCAATGGGGTAAGTCCTGCTATTGTAAGCAGTCGTGTACATTCCGCCCGCGTTTTTTCCAGCGGCGTATCCGGATATAGTCATCACCGCTTCGGTAATATCAATAAAAAATTATTCCGGGCGTTGGTAATACCAGGCGTTATCGGTGCTATTGTAGGAGCAACCTTAGCGTATTTCGGTCAAAAATATTCCACCTGGGTTCGGGTTCCACTTTCTTTATATACACTTTACCTGGGTTATTATATTATTGGAAAGGCATTCAAAAAGAAAAATACACAAAACAAAGTAAAGAATGTGGGTTGGCTGGCATCTGTCGGTGGCTTCATGGATGCCTTTGCCGGCGGAGGATGGGGTTCACTGGTTAC
>JAYVXJ010000299.1:0-1978 GCA_043785285.1 Chitinophagaceae bacterium | reverse complement strand
TAAAGTGGATCAGACGCTGATCGGTTTCTGGTTTGAAATCACGTCTCCCACACTGGCCCTGATTTCAGGATACCTGTTTTTCTATGGCACTTCCAAACACCTTGGTTTCCTGGAGAAAGTCAGACGGCGTATTCCCAGTCTCCTGGTGCCCTACGTCATCTGGTCTCTGGCTTTCTTTTTAATTTATTATCTGCTCAAGGTATCTATCTCGAATGTGTTTCACCTGAATCTCTGGTATGAAGCCGTGAAGCCGCTAACATGGAAAAACGCGCTCATGTCCCTGGTCAATCCACCCCTGGTCAATTTCTGGTACCTGCAAAACCTGATCCTGATCATTCCGTTCAATTTCCTTTTTTATTATTTGTTGAAAAACCGGATGGTCTCTATTCTTTTTTTTATGGTCATTCTTTTCATCTTCGCCTACCATCCTTTTAGTATTTATTTTAACCCCCGCTTTCTTCCTTTCTATATGATGGGCTGTTATTACGGTTACCATGAAGTGCACCTGCCGAAATTCAAAATTCCTTTTAGCTTACCGCGGATGCGCGCCAATGCGTTGGTTTCGATTTGTTTTGTTCCCGTAATTTTATTTGTGAGCATAGAAACCGGTTACCTGGATTATGAAGGAATTTTTCTCGTGCTGTTGAAAATAGCCGTGGTGATGTTCCTGGTTATCAGCACCTACAATTTATTGGATGCATACCCCAAGGGGAGCATTTTCCGGTATTTAAAAAAATATAAGCCGTACTCTTTCTTTCTATTCGCCATTCATACTTTTATTTTTACCCTGGTGCAAAGGCCCCTGTTTAAACTGGTGGAGAATCATTTGCAAAACAAATATTTCACGCTGGGTTTTTCCTTCTTCACCCTGGTCATCGTATTAATTATATCGTTGGCGCTGGGCGTCATTATTAAAAACAGATTCCCTAAATTTTTTGGCGTGATCACGGGGAGATAAGAAACTAAACTATGGCTTAAGAAAAGCCATCACCTGGTCAGCAAAAGCTTTTGTCCCGGAGGTTTCATTGTGGTTCCCAGGCGCCGTTACATATACGGAATGCGGAATCAGTGTCTGAAGAACAGTCGTTGAGCCATTGGTGCGGGATGACTACCCTCCGCCTGCCGGGAGGAATAAAGCACGGAATAGCGTTATCCCATTCCTGATTTTCATAAAGAATTTTATTTACTTTTCCTTCCAGGCATGCTGCAAAAATCGCAACCAGTTGCCGTGCAATACTTTTTCAATATCGGCCGCCGCAAAACCTCTTTTTTTCAGTAGTTCCGGAAGTTTTTGCAGATCGGTAATGGTATTCATATCATAAGGCGATTGTTCGGTACCAAACATGCCATCCAGATCGCTGCCAATAGCCACATGATTGCTGTTCCCGGCAATCTGACAAATATGATCATAGTGATCAATCAGCCGGTTCAGATCGGTGCCGGTGGCTTTGGGCAACGAAACGCCCCGCAACCAGCCATCGGTGAGCATCCAGGCATCCAGCACTCCACCAATAACGGCACCCTTATCAATCAATATCTTTATCTGATCATCCGTGAGTTGCCGTTGATTTTTTACGAGGGCCCGGCAATTGTGATGGCTTGCCCAGATATTTCCATGAAAAAGATCCATAGCTTCCAGGAATCCTTTATCCGTGAGATGCGTTACATCCAGGATGATGTTCAGGGATTCCATTTCTTTCAGCAATAATTTTCCATTGGTACTGAATCCCTCTTCTGTTCCGGTACCTCCTGCATAACGGCCTTCACCGTAATGCGCGGGACCTAATGCACGCAATCCGGAGGCATAGGCTTTTTCCAAATAAGACAGGTTAACCAGGGAATCGGCACCCTCCAGACTCAAAATAAATCCGATGGGTTTTTTATTATCGGGCAAAGATTCGTCTTCCCACCTTTTTATATGCGCATCCAGGGTCTGCCCATTTGTGATCTGAACCATCTCTCCTTCTTCCACCATGGT
>JAYVXJ010000298.1:0-6687 GCA_043785285.1 Chitinophagaceae bacterium | reverse complement strand
TTAAAGTTCATTCCGCCTAAAACCCACACGCCAAAAATATCAAACCGTGTTTTTCTCACGACTTTAACAGGTGCCACCGGATGGCGTTGCACTTTCTCCTGGCTACCTTCGCCGTTCTGCTGCACAACGTGGGTCAGCTCATGAGCCAGCAAATGTTGCCCTTGTTTTGTCGAGGTATCATACTTGCCGGCATTAAAGAAAATATCGTTCCCCTGTGTAAATGCCTGCGCGTTGATCTGTTTGCTTAACTGATGTGATTCAACATCATTGTGAATCCTGACATTGGAAAAATCAGCGCTCATCTTTGACTCCATTGGCTCACGTACGGATTCCGGCAGGATCTTGCCATTTCCTTTGGCCGCATTCAAATTTTCGTGGAAAGAATCCTCGCCTGAATCTGTGGCTGCTCCCGGGTTACCCTGGGCTTTCCCTGAAATAATATCTTCTTTTTCGCCTTCAAAACCAGGTTTTCTTTGTACGGGTGCTTTGCTATTCAGGTCTGACTTGCCGGGTTGGTTTTCGGCACCCTGCGGGGGTCCGCCCGCATTGACCGCAACCGCTTCCTGCTTTTTTTTATCTTCTTCCAGTTTTACCAGTTCAGCTTTAAATGCTTCCACATCTGCAACGGTTATATATGCGTGGAAAAGAGTAAACATATTTAACAGGGCCATTTTACTGTTTAATGGGACTTTGGCATTGCGGATGATTTGTTTTTGTTCTTCAAAATGTTCATATTCCAGTTTTCGTGATTCATCTTCAATAATTGTTTTAACGAAAGCCTGCAGTTCAGGAGACTTTTTATATTTATCCATCATCTTTTCGGTATACTCGGTAGGGGTAACGTCCTTGTTATCCGCACTCCGCAGATCTTCCCGGATCTGGATTTTGATCTGTGCTTTCTTAGCCTCTTCTTCTTTTTTTGCGTCCCCGTTGATGGCATCATCCAGCATTTTCTTTCCTGAGTCGCCCGAAAAATCAGGTTTCACAATATTCATACTTTCATAGGTGGGCAATTCCACATTGCCCTGTTCATTAAATTTGATGGGGAAATCGAGCTTGAGCGTAATGCCGCTCAGATCCAGTTGTTTTTCTGCCAGCACCCATTTATGGTAATAGAGATTTATAGTGGTTACCCAGAGATCGAGATCCACACTGATATCGCCGGTCAGTCTGAATATAGCTTTGGGAATCACATCCAGAAAAGCACGAATTTCTTTAAACTTCAGCCCTTTTTCCATATCCCAGGTCGCGTCCACCTTGCCACCTGCTTCCGCGTCAACCCCAAGTCCCGCTTCGCCACCGATAGAACCTTTCAGTGAAGCAATCAGCACTTCCGCTTCCAGCCCCGCTTTAATGGATAGGTATACTTCAGCGTGGGCACTTGACCCAACCGAACCCATGATTTCCAGGCTGGCTTTATCAAGTTCTTTAATATTGGTTTCTTTAAAGTCAAGACTCAGGTCTTTCAGAATAAGCGGTTGCCAGTTAAAACTAAAGTGAACTCCTCCTCCAATAAATGCGGATACACTCATACCCGGAATTCCTACCAGCGGGAATTTAATTGTAGGGAAGGACAGGATTTCCTTATCGTAGTTATATCCATCGCCAAATGGTTTAAGTTCTTTCGCTTCGATTCTGCCACCAATCAGGACTTCATTTTCAGGAGTCAGGCGTATACTCACGCTGCCTTGTATACCTTTATAGATTTCAACCCCCAGTTGACCATATCCAAATACAACCACTTCGCCTTTTTCGGAGGCTTCTCCCTGAGGCTGACCTTTTTCATCCACCTGCCTATTGGTTACGCCTACTTCAATTGCTCCATCGAATCGGCCCTTCTTATAAGCTACTTTAGTCCTGATTTCGAAAATACCATCCAGGTAAGAAACAGTTAGCTTGATATTATTCAGGTTTGGTACGTTGGGCAGGTCCGGCTCTGCCTCGCCTTTTATTCCCAGTTTCATACCTTCCTCGCCTTTGGAAGTAACTGTAATCTGAACCTTCCCGCTTTTTATGCCGGGCAATTTTTTTAATTCCATCTCTCCTGTAAAAGAAAAATCCCCATTGTCATTAAAAGAAGCACCAAGTTTTATTTTATCAATCCCCGGAACTGATAATTTTGCATCCCCTTCACCTGAAAGTGTTTTTCCATCATATTTTATTTTTACTGTGGCACTTTCAACTCCCTTTATACTTCCCTTTTCAACGGAAAGTTCCCCGTTGACTTCCCATTTGCTTTCATCCTTTTCCTTCAGATATTTAAATCCTATTTCTGCTTTCTTAAGCGACTTGATCTGATCAAAGATAAATTTCCCTTCCAGTCCAAACTTATTAAGACCGGCTGTTGCATTCAGATGACCCTTCCCTGCCTTTTCAATACTAAAACCAAGGCTTCCGGTTACACTAAAAGGCTCCTTTGATCCTGCAGCAATCGTAATGGAACTATAATCAATATTGAATGGTTTTGGCAATTTGCCCTTCAGAACATCCGATTCAATAACAGACTGGATTACAAAATTGGAGTTTTCAATTTCAATGGTAATATTGGCTTTATCCAGTAATTCAACATCAGTTTTTACTTTTCCTGAGGCATTCCATCCTGTCACCGGGCTGAAATCTATATCCTCCCATTCAATCGGACTTAAAGCCTTAACCCGGATAATATCTTTTAAGACTGCAGAAAATCCCTCCGTTTTGACTTTGTAATGATCCTGCGATTCTTCATTAAATGTCAGGGATTTATCAGGATTATTCTTGTCCAAAACACCTTTATCATCCTTTACCACATTTTTTAGGGTAACAGATATTAATTTATGATTCTTTGCGTCGCCCTTTATCTCAATAAACTCATTATCCAGATTATAAGGAACAATATTCCCACCCCCTTTCATAGAAGTTTTCAGGGAGAAGGAACCGGGTGGGATATCCTCATCCATAATATCCACCAGTTTCCCTGATACCGGATTCAGTGTCTTCCCGGGATCCATATTTGAAATGGAAATCAGAGAGCCTTTTACATTGTCCGGATCACTAACCAGGTTGTCAGAATAAATATCATAGAGCCCCTTTGCCGCATCAAAATCTTCTGCCAGCCCCTGTATCTTTTTTTCTTTATAAAACGAAAGGATCTTTGAATAATATTTTTTCATACTATTCAGTATGACTTGTCCGATACGGATATTTTCCTTGTCATCCAACAGGATAAGATTACTAATGACATCAACATCATGGTTTCCTCCGGCAATTTGCCAGTCAACCTTATGTTCAATCTGATGCTTGACAGGTTTACCGTCTAATCCCCAAAAAGGAACTACCACTTCTTTTGCGATCTGTTCAATAGAACCCGTTATGGCGATCCTTTTGCTGTTATGTACTTTTAATTGAAATAGCGGCCCCTTCACTTTCTTTTCATTAACCAGGCTATTCAGAGAGGCTGTAACAAGTGGCAATGCATTTGTCCTCCATACATAACCCTGCTTTGTTTTTCTTTCCCTGGTTGGCTTTAAAAATGGCGGAGATGAAATGTATTCATTGCCCTTTGCGTCTTTTGTCAGAAATGGGCTTGCATATTGTTTAGCTACAAAATCTTTAAAGTGAACTTCAATTTTTCCAGCATTCTTTTTGACAAATCCTTCTTTTGTTTCTCCTAAACCACTGATTGCCGGATTATCTAAATCCTTAATATCCTGATCGTCGCCGCCTCCCACTTTCTGAATATTCAGGGGAGTCCGCAGCAGGGAATAAGTAAGAATCCTGGATTTATCCTGCTGAACCGTATGGGTCAGTTCATGCGCCAATAAATGCCGCCCTGAAGTACTACCCGTATCGTATTTCCCGGAATTGAAATAGATGTCATTTCCATGGGTAAACGCCTGGGCGTTCAGGCCCTTGCTCATCCGTGCAGCATTGGGATCATCGTGAATCCTGACATTTGAAAAATCGGCGCCCATGGAAGATTCCAGCTGTTGCCTGGTATTTTCCGCCAGGGCATGACCGGATCCTTTGGAACTATTCAGGTTGCTTTCTATTTCCGGAGCCACATTTTCTGAAGCCGTGTCATCCGTTTTCTTCTGCATTTTTTCATCCTTCTCACATTCTGCACATTTGCGTAGCATGTTTTTTTGATCATCCGGAGATTCTGCATTGCTTTCAAAGATGGGTTTACGCTGTAACTTTTTTTCAGATCCGGAAAGATCTTCTGCTTCCTTTTTCTGTAATTTTTCCTCCTGTTCGCAGGAGTCACATTTTTTTTGTACAAAAGGAGTAAAAGCTCCTTGCGAATAGGGGTTGTTTTGTTTGGCAGCAGGTTCAGCCAGGCGCTGCACGACTTTGTCTGCCGTGGAATCGGCCTCTTTTTCATATGGGTCGTTAAGCTGACCAATATTTAGTTTTGCCTGAACGGACGAAGAACCAAAAAAATGCCGGTCACTTTCTTTTGAAAAAAAAGGAGTGCCTGACCGCATGAACGTGCCGGATGCGTTTTTGGATTCAACAGTTTTCATCTTCTATATATACATTCCTGTATTTTAATTATCAGCGCCACTCCACCCTCAGCATATCTTTCATCCAGGGCAGGATGACCATACTCAGGCTCCAGGGCAGGTAATCCAGCAACACATCAATTGAGTTTTTCTCCACCTGCAGGTAAAGATTTCCGTTTTTTGAAAACAACTTCCCTCCTCTTTGCAGGAATCCTTCCCTTAATCCGCCAAATGTTGTGTTTTTCAAAATCTTCCATTGCCCGATCGCTGCTTCCAGCAGCAAGTCTGCTTCCTGTATAAACTTCCGGGGAAGTCCGTCTGCCAAATCAACGGGTTTTTCCAGTGGAAAAGCACACAATATTTTAGCCAGGGCTAGTTCATATTCCATTGCTTTTGTTTGACCGGTACCCAGATAATGAATCAGCAGAAGAGAAGTCTGTTGCGCCTGTTTGCTGATAAACGCATTCCCATTTAGCAGGTCGAGGCGACTAAACAATGATTTTAAAAAAGGATGTAATAAAACAGATCCGGCGTTTACTATAAATATGCCATCCCTGTCAATCGCCCGGCTATTGTATTTTGAAAGTTGTTCGAGGTCATCCGTATTGTTCGTTCCGGATGCATTATTTTTTGAAGCAGTCATATCCTGAATATCCTTAACAACGGTTGCGATCTGGTTTTTTTCTCTTTGTTGCCGGCTTTTTAATTCCCCGGAATACTGAACCAGGCGAGGCAATACCAACGGGATTTTTTCTACCAATGAAGCCGGGATCCTTGCGGTGAGTGCATGCTCATCAACAAAAAAATGGATCATCGCTGAGGAGAGTGTCTGATCAGCAGAATTAGACTTTCCACCGGAGGCCCATCCCAATACCCGCTGCCAAAATATATTTTTAATTTCCTGATCGTTTTGATTGCCCATAATTTTTTTCTGGTTTTTTAAATACCGGTAAAGCAATAAGAGTTCCTCCATGGATGCGGGTAGGTCTTCTTGTTTTTTCGCAGTCAGTATTTCTGTGAGTTTTTGCAAAAAATATCCGGGATGCTGTGAAACGATCCTTTGTAATAAAAATGGATTTTGCAATATTTTTCCCTGCAGGGTTTGATGACTTTTAATATCCACTGCGAGAGCTTCCAGCACATCCTGATACCATTTGTCATCCGGTTTCACTGTGTTCCAGTGAAGGAAACCATGTTCCATATAATAGAGCCACTGTCCGAAAACACCCAGTCTCCGGTCCCTGGACCGGATTGCATATTGGGAAGAACCGGGATCTGTTATTGCGATCATTTTCTCTTGGATCTTCTTTTTGATTTCCCTGCTCCAGCTTTCTGTACCGATCTCTTTTTCAGATACCACGCCAAGGTCCAGCTCAAAGCGGTCGATCTCGATCACTTCATCCTCGCTGCTGATCGCATCAAATGCTTTTTCAAGCAAGGGAACTATTTCACTCCAATAACGGTCGCTAACCTGTTGCTGAATCTGAAAATAATTCAAGCTGCTGTTCAGGCTGAGTTCAATAATTTGCTTTTTTATAAGGTGCCGCATCTTGATCAATTAGCCCAGGAGGCATTTTTTTATTTTTTTATAATCGATCTCCGGTTCTACTTCAGCAAGTTTTTCACTTTCCCATCCTTTATACAAGGCATTCATATCTACACCCTTTCCCCTCAATATTTTAAAACTATTCTTAAGCGCAAGAATCTTTTCCAGGTCCTTTCCATTGAAACAAACAGAATCGAGGTATTTCCAGGTTATATTCTCAATAGCCACCTGTTTCTGACCTTTATTCATCCCCTTGATTTCTTTTGATTTATTTGGCTTGTCCTTCAGGATCGCTTCTGCCAATTCGCTGAATTGTCCGGGAGTCGGTTTTGATTTTTTTAAAAAGATCAGCGCATTTGCAATAACCTCTTTATCCGGTATGGCTTCCTGCACAGAATGAATATGGCTTTCATACAAATGCGCTCTTGACTGCACCAGCCTGAATTTTTCCTTTATTAACTGGTCCTGCGATTTTACAGGCTGAACTTCCTTCCCTGCTTTCAATTCTTTAACAAGCGCTTCGGATTTCTTTTTTGCCGCGGACTCTTTTTTTAAATTTTCTGCCGGCTGCGGAGCGGGTTTACTGATAACCGGAGCTTCCTTTTTCAGGTCTTTTGCAGGCTGCAGTGCAAGATTACTGACGGGTGCAGGTTTTACAAT
>JAYVXJ010000297.1:0-6691 GCA_043785285.1 Chitinophagaceae bacterium | reverse complement strand
GTGCCATCTCCGTTTTTGATTTTTTCTTTTAAGCGGCCGTTGCCGATGGCAACCAGACTATCGGGTACGGTAATGGATAAACTGGTCCCGCTATCCGGCTCATCACCCAGATAATCTTTGCAGGGATACCAGATGCTGGCGCCCGTACCCTGGCAGGCAACGCTCATCCAGGGCCGGCCCAGGGAATCTTTCGTGAACACCCAACCACCATCCCATGGCGGCTTTACGGCAATATGCGGGTTTCCGTGATAATAAACAGTAATCCGTTTAGGGCATTTAATACAAACCTTTCTTTTATTAATGGAATCCCCCACGTATACATGAAATACGTTTCCTTCCCGCTTAAAAAAAAGTTTCCTGTTATTTTGAATAATGCTGTCAATTCCCAATGGTGGTTGCAGATCAATCTGTATATAATTCCGGCCGGAATCCAGATAAGTAATGGTATTCGTTCCGAAGAATGAGCGGGTATCATAATCCGGTTCGATGGCAATATCATATTTCAGCACATTATAAAATCGTTCCGGATTCAGAGAACCTCTTAAGGTATCCGCGTGGGAAAAAACCGGGACTGTTTCCTGATCCTGGGCCCCGGATGCAAAATGAAAATAGAACATGAGAATAAATAAAATGGCAATCCGTTGCATTTACTACTTTTAATCTTTACTGTTAGCCGCTTCAATGAAAATAAAACATTTGTTCAATAAACTGCAGGACTGTATTCTGATTTTAACAATAGGCCTTGAACTTGCCGCCTGTCACGCCCATTCCACCAGTAATAAAAAAACATTTCGGTATAACGAACCAACCGGTATTGCTACATTGGATCCGGCATTCGCAAAAAATCAATCCATTATCTGGCCCGTTCATCAGTTATACAATACCCTTGTTCAACCGGATTCCAGTCTCCATATAGTTCCTTCCCTTGCGCTTTCCTGGGAGATATCACCCGATCACCTGACCTACCGGTTTCATTTGCGCACAGCTGTTTTTTTTCATGATAACGATGCATTCTTAGGAGGGAAGGGTAGAAGGATGCTGGCGGCGGATATTGTTTATAGTCTTTCCCGCCTACTGGATAAAAAAATAGCGAGCAGCGGAGCCTGGATTTTTAATGAACGGATTTCTGGACCGCAAGCCTTTCGTGCTCCGGATGATTCCACGTTTGAACTGACCCTGCTCACGCCTTTTCATCCCATGCTCGGATTACTCAGCATGCAATATTGCTCCGTAGTGCCGCATGAAGTGGTGGAGAAATACGGAAAGGATTTCCGCAGTCATCCCTGTGGTACGGGTCCTTTTCGTTTTAAAAGTTGGGAGGAAGGGCAGGATCTCATCCTGTTGAGAAACGAACATTATTTTGAAAAAGATTCTACCGGAAAATCCCTTCCCTATCTGGATGCCATCAAGATCAGTTTTTTTGATAACCGGGCTACAGAATTTTTATTGTTGCAGCAGGGGAGACTGGATTTCATGAACGATATAGATCCTTCTTTCAAAGATGAAGTGCTGAATAAAAAAGGAGAGCTCAAAAAAGAATGGAAGGGCCGTCTGCAACTTTCCAAAAGTCCTTATCTCAACACAGAATACCTGGGTATGGTGGTGGATAGCAGCATAGCCATGGTAAAGCATTCACCCCTACGGCTGCTTAACGTGCGTCTGGCCATCAATTATGGATTCGACCGGAGAAAAATGATGATGTATCTGCGTAATTCCATCGGAACGCCTGCGGAGAGTGGATTTATTCCACCCGGGCTGCCCTGCTTTGATTCAACAATCGTTAAAGGATATCATTATGATCCGGCCAAAGCCCGGCAACTATTAAAAGAAGCCGGATTCCCGGATGGGGAGGGATTGCCTTTGATTACACTGAAAACAATAGATACCTATGCCGATCTGGCCGGATTCATCGTGCGCGAACTGGAAGAAATCGGAATCCGGATGCAGGTGGATATTGTACAGAAAAGTTTATTGCTGGAAGAAACGGCGAAATCGCAGGCTCCTTTTTTCCGGGCAAGCTGGATCGGTGATTATCCCGATGCAGAGAACTACCTGAGTGTTTTTTATTCCGAAAATCCGGCGCCTCCCAATTATACCCGGTATCGTAGTCCGGCTTTTGATGCTCTCTATAAACAATCGCTTCTGGAGAATAAGGATAGTCTCCGTTATGTGCTTTACCGGAAAATGGATCAACTGCTGATCCGGGATGCTCCCATCGTTCCGCTTTGGTACGATGAAGTGATCCACCTGGTAAGCCCTGCTGTGAGCGGCTTTGAAGCCAATGGATTAAACCTGCTTGAACTGCGGCATACGCGGATCCGGTAATCATTTCAGATCTCCGCGGGCAGCTTATCTTTGCGCGATGCTGAAGGTTAATTCCTTCACTAAAGAATAGGTATGACGGATAACGAAATCAGGAAACTGGAACTAACGGCCGCCTTTATTAAAAAATCCTATCCCCATGAGCCGGCAATCGGGATTGTATTGGGCAGCGGCATTGGAAATCTTGCCCGGGAAATCGAAATTGAATATCAGGTGGAGTATAGCCGGATACCGGACTTTCCCGTATCTACCGTAAAAGGTCATTCCGGCGAATTTATTTTCGGCAGGATGTGCGGAAAGCGGGTAGTCGCCATGGCCGGCCGGTTTCATTATTATGAAGGATATGCAGTAGACCAGGTGGTTTTTCCTGTACGCCTCATGAAGTTTTTGGGTGTCAAAACGCTTTTACTTTCCAATGCCGCAGGAGGCATGAACCAGGATTTCAAAGTAGGCGATCTGATGATGATCACAGATCATATCAGTTTGTTTACTGTCAATCCGTTGATTGGATCCAATTCGGGAACCTTCGGTCCGCGGTTTCCCGATATGAGTGAGCCGTATAAAAAACACCTGATATTAAAAGCAAGAGCCGTGGCTGCACAAAATGGAATTAAAGTGAAAGAAGGCGTATATGCCGGCGTAACCGGACCCAGTTTTGAAACGCGGGCGGAATATAAATTACTCCATCTCGCTGGCGCTGATGCCGTGGGCATGAGCACGGTACAGGAAACCATTGCCGCGGTTCATCTGGGCATGGATGTTTTTGCCATGAGCATTATCACGGATATGGGTATTCGGGAAGAGGAAAATGTGATTACGCATGAAGAAGTGCTGGAGGAAGCGCGACACGCAGAACCCCGGCTCACCGCTATTTTTAAAGGGTTGATCGGATCCATATAAACATTAACGTTTTATCAATCGGCACAGCAGGGACTAATGGTTAATTTACCGGGAAATTTAGGGATGAAGGGATGCAGCAGGGTCAGGGTATTCCTGATCGGGGTTCTTTTTATCATGAGCTGTTTCGTAACAAAGGCGCAAAACCCAATATCCCGTTTTCGGAATATGGGTGGTGGAGGATCTAAGGCAGGGGATAGCCTTCAGCACCGGGTGGACGATACCATCACCATTAATTTCCGTTATCTCGATTCCAGTCGTCTGCTAAAGATTGATTCTTCCGTGAATGATTTCTACCAGCGATACCCGATTCCGCCTACTTATATTGATTTGGGAAATTTAGGTAACGCAGCGCGTGATCTGGTTTTTCATCCTTTCCTGAAACCGGGATGGGATCCGGGCTGGCATGCTTACGATCCGTATGTTTTTACCGTAGATGAAACAAAATTCTATCATACCACTAAACCGTATTCTGAACTGGGATACCTGATCGGCAGCAAGTCGGAGCAAATGATCAATGTGGTGCACACGCAAAATATCAACAAAAACTGGAATGCATTTTTCCAATACAGACTGATCAATTCACCGGGCGCTTTCAATAATCAGAGATCTAATCATAATAACTACCGCTTCAGTTCCTGGTATTCATCGAAGAATAAAAGATATCAGGCCTTCCTGGTTTTATTGGGAAGCAAATTGCAGTCAGCGGAAAACGGAGGAATTAAACATCTGCACGATCTTGATTCCAACATTTATGGCAACCGCTTTTCGATCCCCACCAAGATTGGACCTCTGGGGAGCCAAACCAGTGCGAATAACCCATTTGGTGTATCAATCACCACGGGCACGTTCTACACGTCAGCCACGTATATGTTGCGGCAGCAATATGATCTGATCGGGAAGAAGGATTCCATTGTTACCGACTCTTTGGTGATCCCTTTGTTTTATCCCAGGATCCGGGCAGAACATACGCTCAGCTACCAAACGTATCACTACCGTTTTCTGGATTATAATCCGGACACTACCTATTATATCGATTACCTGAATTTTATTGCAACTCCGGATACCGTGAAGCTGGGAGATACCTGGCACAGCCTGAGCAATGATCTTTCGCTGTATTCCTTTCCGGATGCAAAGAATCCACAACAGTTTTTAAAAGCCGGTGCCACTTTTCAAAATCTGCATGGGTTCTATGACGCCGGAGAACGATCGCTTTATAATATTTCCATACATGGCGAATACCGGAACAAAACGCGCAACAAAAAATGGGATGTGGAGGCGTTTGGAAATTTCTATCTGAGTGGATACAATGCCGGTGATTACAATGTGTATATCAGTTTGCAGCGTCAGATCAGTAAAAATCTGGGATATCTTCAGGCGGGGTTTGAAAATGTGAACCGGACGCTATCCACAGCTTGGAACCAGGAGAGTAGTTTTGGCTTTGGAGTACCTGGTTTTTTCAAGAAGGAAAATGTGATCCATTTTTTCGGTTCCATTGATCAGCCAAAACGCCAATTAAAATTAAGCGCAAATTATTACCTGCTGACTAATTATCCATACTTCCAGGATTATTATAAAGCGGCCCAGGAATCCAATCCGTTTAATATCCTGCAGATTTCTGCAGATAAAGTTTTTGCTGTAGGCAGACACTGGATACTCAGAACAAAGCTCGTGCTGCAACAGCGTGCAGGTAATGCGCCTGTTAATATTCCGCTTTTTGTAACCCATGATCAATTCGGGTATGAAGGTAAACTGGGATTTAAGAATCTGCTGATTGCTCTTGGTGTGGAAATGCGTTATTTTACTCCGTACAAAGCAGATGGATATTCGCCGGTGGTCGGTCAATTTTTTACACAGACGGAAACCACGATCAAACAAAAATTACCGGATATCGGCGCTTACCTGAATTTCAGGATCAGAAGCTTCGTCGCCTATGTACGGGCGGAAAACCTGAACACGATGCAGATTAGTTCTGCCTATGGATTTGGCTTTACCAACAACAACCTGGTGGCTCCGGATTATCCATATCCCGGCCTCCGGATCCGGATTGGTATATTCTGGAGTTTTGTAAACTGAGTTTAATGAATACTTTTGTAGTGGAGTCAAAAAGTAAAAATTAAAACGTAAAATGAAAACTGTTCAATACCTGTTTCATAAATTTATCAGGATACTTCAGTCCTTGTTTACTAAAAAAGATTGTTGCAAATGAAAAGGGTATGTATTTTTTTATTTCTGGTCGTTTTTAGTTTAAATGCATTTTCGCAAATGAAAACCGGTACTCCCGCCGCAGAATTGTCACTTCCGGATATGAATGGAAATCTGATTAATCTCTCCACGCTGAAAGGGAAAGTGGTCCTGATCGATTTCTGGGCAAGCTGGTGCGGCCCCTGCCGGAAAAACAATCCCCATCTGATAAAACTCTATCATAAGTATCATGGAAAAGGGTTGGAAATTTATGGAGTTTCGCTGGATGATGACCACCGCAGTTGGAAGGAAGCCATAGGCTACGACAAACTCGAATGGATCCAGGTTATTGACGATAAGGGTTGGAATGCATCTTCCGCTTTAACCTACGATGTGGATATGATTCCCTTCTCTTTCCTGATAGATAAACAAGGTGTGATCCGGAAGGTTAATGCAGAAGGATGGCTACTCGAGAGGGAGATCAAAACTTTACTGAAATAAGGATCAGTGTTGGCTAATGGTTTCGCAAGCCAGTGTTTCCGTTTCCGTTTCCAGGGTTACATGCTGAATATTGGAGTGAAGTAACTGATGTTTGATCTCCTGTTTTATTTTCTCCTGCTCTTCAATGCCGATTTTCCGGTCTAATACCACATGCCCCGTAAGGGCGTTTTCCATCGTACTAAGCGCCCAGATATGAATATGGTGAAAATCGCGGACGCCACTGATTTTTTTAACCGCTTCCTTTACTGCGCGCAAATCAATCCCCTGCGGAACGGCATCGAGGGATAAGCGCAGACTGTCTCTCAACAATTTCCAGGTACTGAACACAATGGCAATAGCAACGGCGATCCCTAATAAAGGATCTATCCAATACCAACTGGTAAAATAAATCAGGATACCTCCAACAACCAGCGCTGCCGATATTATGGCATCTGCCATCAGATGCAGAAAAGCACTTTTTATATTGAGGTCATTTTTCTTACTCCGGAAAAAAAGCAAGGCGGTAAGACCATTGATCAATATGCCGATGGCAGCTACGATGGAAATGGTTTTTCCGGGAAGCGGCTGGGGTTCAATGAGGCGCTGAACAGATTCATACAGGATTGCACCTATGGAGACCAGGAGAATACCTCCGTTGAGCAGAGCCACCAGTACAGTCGTTTTTTTATATCCGTAAGTATACGTGGCATTCGATTTTACTTTCAACATCCGGAAAGCAAAAAGCGCAAGACCCAGGCTGGCCACGTCTGCGAGATTATGTCCCGCATCTGAAAGCAGAGAAAGGGAA
>JAYVXJ010000296.1:0-6706 GCA_043785285.1 Chitinophagaceae bacterium | reverse complement strand
GCATTCCGGAAGACAATGCTGTGCGGATCGCAAATTCCAGATCGTACTGGGGAGATCAGCCAACCACATCAGGACCTGTATATCTGGGTGCCGTCATTTGTTTTTTATTTATTCTGGGCATGGTATATGTGAAGAGCTGGCATAAATGGTGGATACTGGCTATAACTATTGTTGGAATTATTCTGTCATGGGGGAAAAACCTTTCCTTTATCAATTACTTTTTATTTGACCATCTCCCCTATTATAGTAAGTTTCGGGCTCCGTCGATGGCTCTGGTCATGCCCCAGCTTGCCTTTCCCCTGCTCGCTTTGCTGGGATTGCAGGAAGTAATGGAAGGAAAGGAACTAAAGGAAATAATCTGGAAGAAATTTAAACTGGTATTGTATATCACAGGCGGGCTGGTATTGATCAGCCTTCTGGTATTTTTCATGAGTGATTATAAATCGGTATCAGACAGCCGGTTTAAAGACAATTTTGCTTCCAACATTGTACAGCAGATGTCCCAGGGCAAACAGCCTACCCCCGAAATGCAGCAACAGGCTAACCAGATGGTGAATGCTATGATGTCGGCACTTCAGGATGACCGGAAAGGAATATTTGAAAGTGACCTTTTGAGAAGCACGCTGTTTGTATTACTCGCAGTGGGTCTTACCTGGTTTTATCTGAAGAATAAGATAAAGCCGCTATACTTATTAGCGGGCTTACTCGTGCTCAGTTCTTATGACCTGTTAGCGGAAGGAAAAAAATACCTGAATGAAGAAACCTATGTGGAACCTGAAAATATTGAAGCATCCTTTAGTTTGTCCGATGCCGACAAAAAAATAAAGGCAGATCCGGAGAAAAATTTCCGGGTGCTGGATGAGAGCAGCGGAGATCCCTTTCAGGATTCCCATGCATCCTATTATCACAATTCCGTAGGAGGTTATCATCCGGCAAAGCTGGCTTTGTACAACGATCTGATTGAACACCAGCTCGTAAAAGGCAACCAGATGGTATATAATATGCTGAACACGAAATATATTATCCGGAAAGGACCGGATGGCCGCGAGAATGTGGCGATGTTAAATCCGGGTGCATTCGGCTCCTGCTGGCTCGTATCTGCCATTAAATATGTGGCCACTGCCGATGAAGAGATGGCTGCACTGGATAGTGTGAACGTACGCGATACGGCCATCGTTCAGAAAGCGTATACCGCCGATATTCCGTTTATGCCGGTAAAGGATTCTACAGCAAGTGTAAAACTGGTCGAAAATCTAAATGATAAAATAGCTTATCAGTTTGAGGCAAAATCGAATCAGTTTGTAGTGTTCAGCGAAATATATTATCATAAAGGCTGGGATGCTTACATTGATGGTAAAAAATCGCCTTATGCAAAAGTGGATTACGTGCTCCGCGGCATGGCCGTTCCCGCCGGTTCGCATACCATTGAATTCCGGTTTGAACCGAAATCTTACGTGATCGGCAACCGCATCAGTGTTTGGGCCGCGATCATTACTTATCTTTTGCTGATAGCCGCAGCGGTTCAGCTGGTAAGGGGAAAGCGCGGGAAAAAGTTGACGGTTGACGGTTGACGGTTGACGGATATCCGGTGCGGATTCACACATAGAGTCGGTCAACCGTCAACCGTCAACAAAATACCATCAACCATTTACACTACATGAACATCGTTTCCCTCGTCTCCTATCCATTTCTACCTTCCAAAACCGGAGGACAAAAAGGGATCGCCCTTTTCTATAAATATTTCTCAGGCTATCATAACGTAACCTGTATAGCCACCAAAAAAAATGATCCGGGACTGGCGGACGGATATGGGTTACTGAATATACTTTCCAATTCTGTTTTCCGGTACATCAATCCTTTTTATTTTTTCCGGATAAGCAGCATTATACGGGAAAGAAAAGCCAGCCACCTGATCATTGAGCATCCGTATTATGGTTGGTTAGCTGTATTGCTGAAAAAATTTTGCCGGATAAAACTCATTGTGCATTCGCACAATATGGAAGGGAATCGCTGGAGAAGCCTGGGAAAATGGTGGTGGCATATCCTGTGGACATATGAAAAATATACCCACCAACAGGCGGATTACAATTTTTTCATTACCGATTCAGATAAACAATATGCCATCCGGGAATTTGGTTTACAGCCCAGCCGTTGCCTCACGGTAAGTTTCGGTATTGAGATACCAGCTCCTCCGGCACAGGAAGAAATTAAAATGGCTAGACATGTATTGCATGAAAAATATTCGGTTTCCAAGGCGATACCCCTTTTGTTCTTTAATGGGGCATTCAAATATCCACCAAATCTGGAGGCTTTGGAAGACCTGCTTTATCGGGTAAATCCCATACTTCAAAAAAAAGCCTTCCCCTATCTTCTGTTGATCTGCGGTATTGATATCCCTGAAAAATATTTTAGGGAATCTTTTTCTGATGTGCACGTGATCGGCTTTGCAGAAGACCTGGAACTTTACTTAAAAGGTTGTGATGTTTTTTTAAATCCGGTGATTTCCGGTGGCGGAATTAAAACAAAACTGGTAGAAGCGCTGGGATACAACATGAATGTAGTTTCAACGGAAAGCGGTTCTGTGGGTGTTGATCCGCTTCTTTGCAATGGGAAACTGTTGGTTTGTGCGGATGAAAACTGGAATGCATTTGCGGATTGTATTGTTCAGCTTGAAGGGATACAATCCAATATTTATCCCACCTTTTATGATCAATTTTATTGGGGCAATATTACGCGCAGGGCTGCTGAGTTTATTGAAATATAAATACTCAACCGTCAACCAAAAAAAACCTCCCTATTGGAGGCTACTTAAATTACCATTTATCAACTTCTTCCAGATGGTCAGTGCCAGGAGAAGAAGGAGCGGGTGCCGGTTCGGGCGCTTCGTCTTTTATTTCTACTTCTAAAACCTGAACGGCAGGTTCCAGGTAGGGTTCCGGGGTATGTGATTCTCCGTTTTCATGAACAGCATGTTCACCATTTTCAGGAAGCTGATCATGATTAAATGCGTCGAAATCAAAATCGGGCATCAGGTCTGTTTTTACATAATCAACGGCTTCTGTGAGTGCCTTAATAAATTTATTAAAGTCTTCTTTGTAAAGAAAAATTTTATGACGGTCGTATCCGTCTTCGTTGAATTTTTTACGACTCTCCGTAATGGTCAGGTAATAATCATTACTGCGTGTTGCCCGCACATCAAAAAAATAGGTTCTACGCTTTCCAGCACGGATCCTTTTGCTGTAAACACTCTCCATCCTTTTATCATTATTCTCGTAAGCCACGTTGGTTGGTTTTAGGTAAATAAATTATACAAGAGGCTACAAATATAATATTGTTATAGAACTGGCAAAAATTTCCCCAATATAATCCGGGACACGGGTTTTTACGCGAAATAGCGTCAGTCGCGGGTTTGGGCTTCCTCGCCGGTTTGCTGTTGTTGTTCGTACAACCGGGTGTAATACCCATTCATTGCCAGGAGTTCAGTATGGGTGCCGGTTTCAACGATTCTACCCAGATCCAGCACAATGATCCGGTCAAATTCAAACAGGGTGAAAATACGGTGCGTAATGAGGAGAGCAGTCTTGTTTTGCAGATACGCATACAAACCAGAGATAATTTCTTTCTCTGTTCGGGCGTCAACCGCACTGAGGCAATCGTCGAAAATCACGATCTCATGATCTTTAGACAGGGCGCGGGCGATAGAGATCCTTTGCTTTTGGCCCCCGCTTAACGTAACTCCGCGCTCTCCGATCAGGGTATCGAAGCCCGAGGAAAACTGATCGATTTCCTGGTCAACACTGGCGAAACCGGCTGCTTTCCGGGCGGGGGGTTCTGTCTTTTTATCATTGCCGAAAAGAATATTTCCGGTAACGGTATCACTGAAAAGGAACACATCCTGGGGAACATATCCGATCTGACTCCGGAGATTCCGGAGGTCGAGGGTTTTGATATCCTTACCATCCATCCGTATCACTCCATGCGTTGGATCATAAAAGCGGAGGATTAATTGCGCCAGCGTGGTCTTTCCACTTCCGGTTTTTCCGATGATGGCAATTTTTTCCCCTTTATGGATTTTCAGATTAAAATTTTTAATGGCATGAATACCGGTATTCGGATAAATAAAATCCACCTGCTCAAAAGCTATGTTACCGGTAAGTGGCTGTGTTAATGCATGCGGTGGATTTTGAATCACCGGAACGGTTTCGAGGAATTCATTCAGCCTTTTTTGTGAGGCAGATGCCCGTTGGATCATACTGGCAACCCAGCCTATAGCACTTACCGGAAAAGTAAGCATGGTAATATAGATCACAAATTCCGTGATGGTACCCAGGTCTGTTTGATGTGTACCGTGAATCACATAAAACCCGCCGAGCATGATGGTTAAAAGAGTGCTTAGTCCGATGATCAGTCCCATAGAAGGGAAATAAATGGCTTCTACTTTGGCGAGGTTGATGGCATTCTTCCGGTATTCTTCACTGTTGTTAGCGAAGAAACGGATCATCGCAGTTTCCTGAACAAAAGATTTGATTACCCGTATACCACTGTAGGATTCCTGGGCATTCGTGGTGAGGTCACTCAATAGGGCCTGTATCCTTTCGCTTCGTTTATGAATAAGCGTATTCACCAGGTAAATGGTGATGGCCAGGATAGGAAGGGGCGCCAGTACATATAAAGTAAGCAGGGCGTCTTTGCGAATCATGAAATACAGACTGAAGCCAATGGTTGCGAGCAGGTTCCCCAGATACATGATGGCGGGCCCTGTATACATCCTGACGCGACTCACGTCTTCCGCCATCCGGCTCATCAGGTCGCCGGTACTATGGGCTTTATAAAAAGAAGTATCCAGCAACTGATAGTGCCGGTAAATCTCATTCTTCTGGTCGAACTCAATGTGACGGCTCATAACAATAATCGTCTGCCGCATGAGGAACAGAAAGACACCACCGATTACTGCTAATATTAATAAAGTGATTCCCGAAAGGGCTACTTTCCTTCCAAAACTTTGGTGAGAAACATCCAGTTTCCGGATGAACTTTTTTACCAGGATATCGTAGTTGGCGGTATCCGACTTCTGATTTCGGGAAACTACTATTTCCGGATTTGCTGTAACCCCGGTTGAAGAAGTTGAAGGGGATGGACTGGTTAATTCTTTTTCAACCTCATTCACCACATAGCCGGTTACCTGGGGCGAGAGTATGCGGAAATAGTTGGAAAGAATCACGAAAAGAAGACCAAGCAAAAGCCTCCACTTATACTTCCAGAAATATTTGTTGACTGCCCGTAAATACTTCAAATGCCCGGTTTATTAAACCGCAAATTTACGTGAATGCAGGCATATTCCTAAAAGCGTGGAGGCTGTGCAGGTATAGGTATAAATGGTATAGTGAAAAACTTAAATAACTTCTCTTTCAGTAAGACCTTCCGGTGTGGAAACCAGCAACGTACCCTGCATGTATTTTTCTGCATGCTGGCTGGCATCCAAACCTTCTTCTTCTTCTGCCTGCGTTACCCGCAATGGAAGAATGAAGTTGATAAATTTAAAAATTCCGTAACTCATGAGAAAGCTATAGGGAACCACAATCAGCAATGCTTTGACCTGTATCCAGAAAAAAGCAAAATTACCATAGAACCAACCGTCATTGCCACCCGCGTTTACCGTTTTGGTGGCGAATATTCCAGTCATCAGCATACCGACCATGCCTCCGATACCATGACAGGGAAATACATCCAGCGTATCATCCAGTTTGGTTTTGGAGCGATAATAAACAGCGGTATTGGAAATAACTGCGGCAACCACTCCGATAAAAATACTTTGCGGAATAGCAACAAATCCGGCTGCAGGCGTAATAGCTACAAGTCCCACAACGGCACCAATGCAAAATCCGAGTACGGAAGGTTTTTTTCCTTTCAATACATCAAAGAACATCCAGGAAAGTCCGGCTGCTGCAGCTGCGGTGTTGGTTGTAGCAAAGGCAGAAACGGCCAGTCCGTTGGCGGCGCCTGCTGATCCAGCATTGAAACCAAACCATCCGAACCAGAGAAGTCCGGTACCGATTAACACATAGGGAATATTGGCTGGTGGAATTTCTTTATGCTGAATATGACTTCTTCTCTGTTTTAACACCATCGCACCTGCCAGGGCAGCGCAACCTGCGGAAATATGAACCACCGTTCCCCCCGCAAAATCCAAAGCGCCCATTTTAGCGAGAATACCATCCGGATGCCAGCTCCAGTGTGCCAGCGGTGCGTAAACCAACAGCGCGAAAAGCACGATAAATAATACATAAGAAGTAAAACGAATGCGCTCCGCTACTGCACCAACTACCAGGCCTGGTGTAATGATGGCGAACATCAGTTGAAATAAAGCAAATAAGGTCAGCGGAACAGTGGGCATAAGGCTCCAGGGTTGTCCCGAGCTCACCCCCTTAAACATAAAATGGGTGGCAGGATTTCCAATCAGACCGTCGATGCTCTGACCGAAACAAAGGCTATAACCAACCACGATCCAAAGAACACTTACAATTCCTGCGGCAATCAGACTCTTAATCATGGTGGAGATCACGTTCTTCCGGTGAACCATGCCGCCGTAAAAAAAAGCCAGTCCGGGCGTCATGAGGAAAACCAGCGCGGTTGCTACCAGCATCCAGGCTACATCCGCACCATTGTATTTGCCAATATCGAAATTGGTAACAGCAGGCACAAACAG
>JAYVXJ010000295.1:0-1987 GCA_043785285.1 Chitinophagaceae bacterium | reverse complement strand
ATAAATTTTGTCAAAGCTGCAGTGTGCCCCTGGACGCTGAAGCGGTATAAGGCACTGAAAAGATGGTTTAAAAAGCCGGAAATACTGTAGATACTTTTACCAGCATGATGCGTTATAAATCCCGGTATGATGTTGGATGAAATGACAGCATTTATAAAAAGAAAAATGCAGGAAATGAGCCTTAGTGAGGATTTAATAGCAAAAGCCGTTAATAGCCTGCCTTATTTAAATCGTAGGCTGGTTAATACGCCGGGTCATTTATAGTTTGCTTTTGTTACAGTGCGGTACATATCCTTTCTTTTTTAATTTATGCAACCCGGATCGCCTTCATGTAACTATTCATTAACTGAAGATATTTAGTCGTTTCAATTAATGCTGATCTTCTATCCGCATCATAGGCGGCTGAGCGGGCTCGAAGACTATTCACTTTTGCCCGTATATTGGCTCGATAGCCTTTATAATAAATAAAAAGGTCATGTTCCTGCTTGCCTTGCATGCAGGGAAATATTTGGTTATAGGTATTGATGAATAATTCCGAAAATTCTTGGTTCCCGAATGCCTCAAGGTCCATACATAGAAACGCGACTTCATTCAAAACATCGATCCGGCGATAATCATCATTAAATTCAATACAGTCAAAGGGCTTGGGATCCGGTAAGAAAAATATATTCCTGCAATGAAGGTCGCCATGGCAATCCCTGAAGAAACCGGCATTCAACCTTCCATACAAAAGATCTTTATGCTTATTTATAAAAACATCAGAAGTTTCAATGGACTGATGAATAATAGTACAACAATCCGAGTTCAAATGTTCGCGTAAATAATCGTTTTGTTCAATCAAATCACTAAAATCATTCCGTATCCGCAAGATATCGGTATTGTAAACAATATCAGTGTTTTTATGAAAATCAGCGATTATTTTCGCCAGGCTACGAATATCCGTTTGTGTTATTTTGTTATTTAATAGCAATACGTCCATTTGCCTGCTTCTGTCCATTTTTTTCATTTTGACCGCATGATCTATTGTTTCCCCTGTTTGAACATCCATAAAGAAACGTCCGTATGCTTCACGTATAGTCACTACATCAAGATATATGTTTGATGTCAGCCGTCGGTTTAATTCAACCTCTCTCTCACAATAATATTTTCTTTTTTCGGGGGTAGAAAAATCCAGAAATGAATAATGCATGGGTTTTTTAATTTTATATACGAACTGGTCGCTAATCAATACCCATGAAATATGAGTCTCAATCAAATCCGGCCGTGCGTTGCCGGGAAACTGACCTTCTGAAACCAGTTTAGTGATTTGCTCTTTTGTCATTATTCTGACGCAGGTATGCTGCGGCTTTATTTAACATGTTACAAATATTGTTGTCAGTTGATTCCAATATCAAATGATTTTCATGTAAAGGTTCCCATGCTGCTTTTATTTTTTGATACACGCCAAAATCTGCATCGCTGTCGGTCCTGGTTTGTTGCAATCTTTTCCTGATTAGCGGTTCCGCAGAATGTATTTCAATAAAGGCTATATTATTTCCTTCCCCGGCTTCGTCAATAAATTGTTTCCTGATATCGTTTCTATAAAACGTCGCATCAAATACCAGGTTTTTGTTTTGCCCGATGTGTTTTTTCACTTGCGTCAGCATTTTAGTATAGACCGAAAGCTTTTCATTCTCCGAATAAGCCCTTTTTGGAAATATTTTCTTTCTAAGCCGGTCGCTGCTTATATAATCCGCCTTTATCGTGTCAGCAAAACGGCCGGCAAAATAACTTTTACCTGAACCGGGCAATCCAAATACAATGACAATCATAAAATAGTATTTCAGGTACGGCCCGGATTCAACCCCGGCTCATGAATAAATCTACCGAGATAATTTGCATAAACCGATCCGGGATTCCTCGCTTTCATGAGGCATACATACCCTATGCAAAGGCCGGGCCGCTTTCTATTAAGGAATATTTCTCTCAAGGGCTATGGTCTAAGTAT